>JACMOQ010000155.1 GCA_014377905.1 Acetobacteraceae bacterium
TGATGGATTGTTCGAACGCTTTCCCTGCGATGCGATCTACGGAATGCACAACATGCCAGGCTACGAGGTTGGCAAGTTCGCCCTCCGCACCGGCCCGTTGCTGGCCGGTACCGGGCTTTGGAAGGTGAATTTTCGCGGCACAGGCGGCCATGGTGGCGCATACCCCCATCGTTCGACCGATGTTTCGATTGCGTTGGCGCAGTTCATCCTGGCGATTCAGACCGTGGTCAGCCGCAACGTATCCCCGCTGGAAACCGCGGTGATCAGCGTCGGATCAATCGATGGCGGATCGAACCAGTCTCCCAACGTGATGCCGGCCGACATGCAAATCACCGGCACCATGCGGGCGTTCAACAAGTCGGTGATGGAGATCATTGACCGCCGGCTGCCGGCGCTCGCCACCGTAATGGCGATGGCGGTGGGCTGCACCGCCGAGGCCACGATGGGGTGGAACACCACCCCGCTGGTCAATGCGCCGGACCAGACCGATGTTTGCGTCGCTGCTGCCACCGCCGTGGTCGGCGGAAGCGCGGTGAATGCCAACGCCCCCGCATTGACCGGCGGCGAGGATTTCGCCTTCATGATGGAGCAGCGCCCCGGCGCGATGATTTTCATCGGCAATGGGGTGAACCCGGACGGCACCGCGCATCAGTTGCACACCCCGCTTTACAACTTTAACGACACGATCATCCCGCACGGCGTCGCCTTCTGGGTGCAAATCGTGCAGCACGAACTCGCTTCCTAAGGACCCTACGATGACCCTCGCCCACATTATCGCCGATATTGAACAACAGGATCACGCGGAGCTGACCGCGATCCGCCAGGACATCCACGCCCATCCGGAAATGGGGCTGGAGGAAGTGCGTACCGCAGCGCTCGTTGCCGCCAAACTGCGCGAATGGGGGATCGAAGTTACCGAAGGCGTCGGCGGCACCGGCGTGGTTGGCGTGGTGCGCGGCACCAAACCGGTCGGCGCGTCGAACCGCAGCACTGCGATCGGGCTACGCGCTGATATGGACGCACTTGCCATTCCAGAACAAACTGGGCTGCCATATGCCTCCAAAAACCCTGGCGTAATGCATGCCTGCGGGCATGACGGGCACACAACGATGCTGCTGGGCGCTGCCAAGTATCTGTCGCGCAATCGCGACTTCGCCGGCACGGTGAACCTGATCTTCCAGCCCGCCGAGGAAGGTCGGGGCGGCGCCATAGCCATGCTTGCCGACAAACTATTCGAGCGTTTTCCCTGCGATGCGGTGTACGGCCTGCACAACATGCCGGGCTATGACCAGGGCAAATTTGCCATCCGTAAAGGCCCGATGATGGCTGGCGGCGGCAAATGGAGCGTTATCTTCCGGGGCACGGGTGGCCATGGCGGCGCCACCCCGCACAAGGCAACCGACGTGACCATTGCGCTCGCGCAATACATCATGGCGCTGCAAACCGTGGTCAGCCGCAATGTATCCCCGCTTGAAACAGCCGTCATCAGCGTGGGGTCGATCCATGGCGGATCAAACCAGTCATCCAACGTGATGCCGTCCGAGGTTGAAGTCACCGGCACCATGCGGCACTTCAACGCCGAAACCAAAGGCATTCTCGACCGGCGGATGACCGAACTTGCCCATGCCATGGCGGCGGCCAACGGCTGCACTGCCGAGGTTGAAATGGGCTGGTTCGCCACACCGCTGTCCAACGCCGAAGACCAAACCGACATCGCCATCGCCGCCGCGCAAACCCTGGTCGGGGCGAGCAACGTCACCCACGCCGGGCAAACCACTGGCGGTGAAGACTTCGCCTATATGATGGAACAACGCCCAGGCGCCTTCATTTTCCTTGGCAACGGGGTGACCTCGGCCGATGGGAAAATCCATCAGGTCCATACGCCGCACTACAACTTCAACGATGCCATCATCCCAACCGGTGCGGCATACTGGGTCAGCGTTGTGCAGCAGGAACTGGGATAGCTACAAGGCAGCCACCGCCGCCCGGGCCAAAGCCGCACTGCGCGGCTTGCGTTCGGCGGCGGGGATTGGTGCGGTGCCGATGATCCGTGCGTCACGCAAGGCCGCGAGTTCGGCGTCCCCCAGCCCGAGCAGCCGGCGAAGCACGTCTTCGGTGGATTGCCCGATGGTTGGGGCCGGGAAACGCACCAGGATACGCGCGCCATTCATCCGGAATGGCATTGAAGGTTGCTGGTGCGGACCGAGCCAGGCACGGTCGATCATCTGCCAATGGCCACGCGCGGCGAGATGCGGTTCGGTTCGCATCAACTCGCCGGGCCAGCGCGCGACACCTGCCGCGACGCCTGCTTTTTGCAGGATCGCCATTGCGGTTTCGCCGTCCTGGGTTTTGGTCCAGGCGGCGATCGCTGCTTCCAGCCGATCTTGCTGAAGCATTCGCCCGGCGGCGGTGGCGAGCGTGGGGTCGTTAACAAGGCCGATAACCCGGCATAAAGCGGCGAAATTGGCATCCGACGTCACCGAAATCGCGATCCAGCGATCCGCGCCGGCGCACGGAAACACCCCGTTCGGCGCGTAAAGTGCATGGCGATTGCCGCGCCGAACCACCTTGCCGGTGACGGATTGTTCGATCACCCAGGCGGCAACCAGCGGGAACATGCACTCGATCTGCGACAGATCGACGTACTGGCCCTGCCCGGTCCATTTGCGGTGCAATAGCGCCAACAAGGCAGCCGCGCCCGCGTTCATCCCGCCGATCGGGTCACCATAGGCGACATGGTTCATCACCGGCGGCAGATCGTCGGTGCCAGCAACGCTCGGCAGGCCCGAGCCCTGTTCCAGGGTTGAGCCATAGGCCCGCACATCGCGCCACGCGGTGCTGCCGCCAAAGGCTGGCATCGACACCATTACCAGATCGGGCTTAATTTTCACCAGATCGGCATAGGCGAGACCGAGCTTGGGCAGCACGCCCTGGGAGTAATTTTCGATCACTGCATCGGCACTAGCGACCAGTCGGCGCAGCAGATCGGCGCCCTCGGGCCGGGTCAGATCGAGGGTGATGCCGGTCTTGTTGCGGTTGAGCACGTTGAACCACATGCGCTTTTCGTACGAATGGTCGGCCATGCTTTCCGGCGAATAATCCTGGCCGCGCCACCAATCCGGATAGGCGCAGCCTTCAACCTTGATGATCTCGGCACCCAGATCAGCAAGTTGCCGCGTGGCGAGCGGTCCGGCCCAGCCCATGGCCAGATCGATGATCCGCATGCCGGCGAGCGGCAGGCTGGTGCCAACCGCGCCGTGTCGGGTGCGCGGGCGTGACGATAATTGCCAGCCCTTGTCATCGGCGCCGGCCAGCGGTGCCGTGCCGTTGGGCGCCGGCGGGGTCATGGTCAAACGTTGCGGCAGGATCGGGGCTTCAAAGCGCGCCCCGCCGATGCGGACCGCGCCAAACGCACCGCGACCGCGATGCTGCTTTTCAGCGAGCAGTTCGGCCATGCTTGGCACGATGACGAAGGGGATGTTGAGCTTGCGCCCGGCTTCGAACCATTCGCGCGCGGTTTTGGCAACAAGTTTGGGCATATACATCGCCTCAAGCTCGTTTGCGCAATCGAGCCGCAGCGCGGCTGTGGCAAAGCGCGGTTCCTCGGACACATCTTGCATGTCCATCAACACGCAGAAACTGCGCCATTGATCGGCAGTCAGCACGGTGATGCCGAGCACACCCTCCGCACAGGGATAATTGCCGAGCGGGAAGGTCGGCATAAAACGGTTGACGCCGTAACGACGCTCGGTCAATCCAAGCCCAACCGCTTGTGCCGCCTGATATTCGCTGATCACAACATTGGCTTCGAACAGGCTGAGCGCGAAAGCCCGCCCGGCATCGTTGTCGGCATAGAGCCCGGACAAAGCCGCGATGAAGCCGTTCAGGCCACCTGGCAGATGCGCCTGAAAATCGGCGAGCAGCAAGGGCGGGCCTTCAGCCGGCCCGGTGAGTGCGGCCAGACCAGCGAGCGCGCGCAAAGTGCTGTCGGTGGCCGCAAAGTCGCGATACGGCCCGTCTTCCCCAAACGGTGAAAACGCCACCACGATCTGCCCTGGCAGACCCAAAGGTGCCGCCAGCCGTTCCGCTGGTAGACGCCCATCGAGCAGGACTTCAACCGTATCGATGGCCGCTTCGCGCGCGGCTGGTGTGTCGGTGACGCTGCGTTTGTTGGTGTTGAGCCAAGCGAAGAACCCGCTTTCCAATCGTCCGCCGCCGACATCGACCAGCGGTGGGGTGGCGCGGCCGGGATCGCCACCGGGCGGCTCCAACTTGATCACTTCGGCACCGAAATCGGCAAACAGCTTGCCGCAGTAGGCCAATGAATGGCCCGAACCCAGTTCGACCACCCGAATACCGCTCAGTACCGTCATGTCTGCTACTCCAGAATTACCAGGGCCTGGTCTTCGGTGACGGGTTCTTCTTCTTTCACCAGAATTGCCTTGACCACGCCGGCGCGGGTCGCTTCGACCGGGATTTCGGTTTTCATTGATTCGAGGATCATCAGCACGTCGCCTTCGGCCACGCTGTCGCCCACCGCGACCTCGATTTTCCAGACCCTCGCGTTGAGGTCGGATAGGATTTTCGTTTCAGCCATGGGTTGGTTTCCTGGTTAGATGGAATTAAGAAATTCGTTGATTGTGCTGGCGACGATGTCTGGTGTTTGCACCGCCATGAAGTGGCCGGACTCGATTTCGACAAAGCGCGCACCGGGAATGGCACGCGCAACCGGGCCGACGACGGCGGGGGAACGCAAGGGATCGTGGCGGCCGGCCATCACCAGCACCGGGCACATAAGGGTGGCACAAAGCGGGTTGAGGTCCATGCCCACCAGCATGCGGTTGATGGCGGCATAGCTGCGCGGGTCGTTGGCCAGCCAGCGGGCGCGAAATTGCCGATAATGTTCGGGATTGAATTGCACAACCGGCGGGTAGCTGGTCGCCAGACTGGCATCGACGACATCGCGCATGGTGCCGGCTTCGAGGTCGGCGGCGCGGGCAAGGGCGGTTTCGCGCCGTTCGGCCGGAATGCTCAGTGCCGGACCCATCAGGATCAACGCGCGTGTGCGGGCGGCGTGGCGATGGGCGAAATTGAGCGCGATGGCGCCGCCGACCGCGCAACCAGCGATCGCGACCTTGTCGGTGATGTCGGTTGCATCAAGCAATCCAGCGACATCGTCGGCCATGGCGTCGATATTGGCGGTGCCGGCGATTTTCTCCGACTGGCCAGCGCCGCGCGTGTCATAGCGCAGCACGCGGCGGGTTGCGTTCAGCGCCGGCAGGACATGGTCCCAGCTATCCAGCGTGCCGCCCATTTCGTGCACCAGCACCAGGGTTTCTGGACCAGTTCCGGAAACCTCGTAACGCAAAGCCGTATCGGCGAGTTCGATCCATTGCATCGCTTATTCCTCGTCGGCGAGGTCGGGGGCGTTGATCACCCCGCAATCCGGGGCGAAGGTTAGTTTCGCGCCCGTTACAGTCTGCAATTCTGCCTGCGACATGCCTGCAATGATCTCGTGCACGGTAAAGCCGGCCGGCCCGACCGATAGCACCGCGAGATCGGTGTAAACCCGCTTGACGCAGGTTGGTGCGGTCAGCGGTAGGTTGCAGGTGTCGAGCAAGCGCGGCGCACCCTTGCGGGTGGTGTGCTCCATGATGACCCAAACTGCCTTGGCCGAGGCCGCGAGGTCCATCGCACCGCCGACCAACGGCCCTTTATCGGGAATGCGGCTGTCCCAATTGGCGAGGTCGCCATTGGCCGCGACTTCGAACGCGCCAAGCAGGGTTACGTCGATATGCCCGCCACGGATCATCGCGAAAGACGCGACTGAATCGATCACCACGCCGCCGATCGCGACGGTTATTTGCCGGCTGCCGGCATCGACCAAATCGGGGTCCGCGGCGTTCTTGCCCGCGAGCGGCCCGGCGCCAATGATGCCATTTTCCGACTGGAAGACGATTTCGCGCCCATGCGGCACGTATTGGCTGCACGCGACCGGCATGCCGAGGCCGAGGTTAACCAGCATGCCTTCCTGCAAATCCTGCGCGGCGCGCCACGCCATTTGCTGGCGATTGAGCTTTTTCATCTAACGGCTCCCCACAGCTAACACATGATCGACAAACACGCCCGCCAGCATGACCCGGTCTGGCGCGATCGGGGCTTCCTGGGCGGTAAAGACCTCGGCGATGACCAGCTTGGCCGCCGTTGCCATCGCGGGTCCGAAATTGGCCTGGCTGCCGCGAAAAGTCAGGTTGCCGAAGCGGTCACCGATGTCACCGCGGATCAGGGTGAGGTCGGCCTCGATCGCGGTTTCCAGTACGTAATCGCGGCCATTGAAGCGGCGGATTTCTTTCCCGTTCGCCAGATCGGTGCCGACCGCCGATGGGGTATAGAAGGCCGGAATGCCGGCGCCGCCGGCGCGGATGCGTTCGGCAAAGGTGCCTTGCGCCAGCACTTCGAGTTCGATTGTGCCGGCTTTCCATTGTTCCTCAAACGCCGATAAATCCTTGCCGCGACCGCGTGCGGCGGAGCAAATCACCTTGCGGACCTGCTTGGCCTCAATCAGAATTTGGGTCTTGGCCAA
>JACMOQ010000156.1 GCA_014377905.1 Acetobacteraceae bacterium
ACCCGGCGCCGGACAGCCGCGAGGTTGACAACACGCTTGACAAGCTGCGCGCCCTGCAACGCCAGTACCAGCCACCGACACGGCGGCCCAATCCATCGGCGGCCACCGCGCCGACTTTGGGCGGCAGCAAGGACGGCGACATTACCGCCAGCCTGAACGCGACCCAACAGGGCGCAATCGGCGACAAGGTGCGGGAATGCTGGACAAAAGATTCCGGGGCACTGGATATTGAGAAGATGTCGGCCCAATTGGTGGTTACGTTTGATGAGAACGGCACCGCCCGGATTTCCGAAATTGGTCCCGCCGACCAAGGCCGGATGTCCGAACCGCGCTTTCGTGCTTTCGCCGAGCGTGCGGCCCGTGCCGTGCTTGACCCGCGCTGCGCCAGCCTGCCGATCCCCAGGACGGAGCTTGGCAAGCGCGGTAAATTGACTTTCCGATTTAAACCCTGAGCGTGAGTAATCCCATGACCCGTCCGATGACCGGTATTGACCAGCAGATTTTGCCCGCTTTGACCGTGCCCGGTTTCGGCCGTCGTCGGATGCTGGCCGGCGGGGCAGGGCTCATCACCTTGCCGATGATCCCGCATAGTGCCCGGGCGCAGGCAACTAGGCCAGGAGCTGCCGAAATCACCGTCGATCGCGCCCGCAATGAGCCGATTGCCATCGCATTGCCGACCTTTAGCGGCGACAGCGCCGGGCTCGCGCGGGACATCGTGGGTGTGATCAGCAATAATTTGTCCCGCTCCGGCCTGTTCCGGGTGATCGACCCGGCGGCTTATGTGAACGCGGCGGCCGGCGGCGGGCCCAATTTCGCCAACGGGAAGGCGATTTCGGCCCAGGCGCTGGTCACCGGGAAAGTCGATGGCCAGGGCGGTGATAAGGTGCGGGTCGAGTTCCGCTTGTGGGACGTACTGCAAGGCGCACAGATCCAAGGCACGGCCTATACCGCGACGCTGACCAACTGGCGCCGCATCGCGCATATCATGTCGGACGTGATTTACGAGCGGATGCTGGGCGAGAAGGGCTATTTCGACACGCGCATCGTCTATATCGCCATGTCCGGCCCCAAGGATCGCCGGGTCAAACGGCTGGCGATTATGGATCAGGACGCCGAAAACAACCGTTTCCTGACCGATGGCAGCTTCCTGGTCTACTCGCCGCGCTTCCACCCGACCCAGGACAAGATTACCTTCATGAGCTACTCGAATAACCGCCCGCGGGTGTACACGTTCGACCTCGCTACCGGGCGTCAACAGATCATGGGCCAGTTCGAGGATATCACTCTGTCGCCGCGTTTCGCACCTGACGGTAATTCGGTGGTGATGGCGCAAACCCGGGGGGGCGGCTCGGATATTATTTCGGTCGGTGCCAATGGCAGCGGGGTGCGGCGGTTGACCGATGGCGGTGGAGCGATCGATGTTTCGCCGTGCTACGCCCCGGACGGAACTCAGATTGTGTTCAATTCCGATCGCGGTGGTGACCAGCAGCTTTACGTGATGGATGCCGGCGGTGGCGGCATTAAGCGCATCAGCTTCGGGGCGTCGCGCCAATACGCCACGCCGATGTG
This sequence comes from Acetobacteraceae bacterium, assembly GCA_014377905.1. GTDB lineage: Bacteria > Pseudomonadota > Alphaproteobacteria > Acetobacterales > Acetobacteraceae > CAITOL01. The sequence continues at coordinate 1,570 of JACMOQ010000156.1, forward strand.
GTCACCGCGCGGCGATCTGATCGCATTTACCAGCTTCAATTCCGCGACCTTCTCGATCGGGGTGATGCGGCCGGACGGGTCAGGAGAGCGCATTCTGTCGGAGAGTTTTTATTGTGAGGGTCCGACCTTTGCCCCCAACGGGCGGATGATTGCCTTTACCCGTGAAACCGCGTCGCAGGATGCCCGTGGGCGCGGCTACTCATCCAAGCTGGTCACCATCGACATTGCTGGCTTTAACGAACGGGTGGTGAACACGCCGACCGACGGTGGTGATGCGTCATGGTCGCCGCTGGGGCAATGATATTAGGTTGCGCTTGTCTGCAATCGCCTCAGGTCAGGTAAAAATGCCACAACCGACCAAAAAGACACAGAAACATGGATGCCATGTGTCTTTCGGGCGACAGCAGGCTTGACCACGGCGGCGCAACCGGATTAATCGCGACAAATGGAGTTTGAAGCGCAGTTTTTCGGGATTATTTCTGATTCGACTGCAATTCCTGCTTCCAGAACCCTGCCCATTCGGGCACAACACCGCTGCACTTCCATCCCAAGGACCCAACCGACATGAACATTAAGATTTTGGGCGCCTTTGCCGCCGTGGCGCTGCTGGCAGCGTGCTCCTCAGACGACAAGACGGCAACCACGTCCACCACCAACTCCTCCTCCGCGACCTCGGGCATTGTCTCGGGCAGCCAGGAAGACCTGGTTGCCAATGTTGGTGATCGCGTGTTCTACGACGTGAACAAGTCGGCGCTGAAGACCGAAGGCAAAGCCACCCTCGACCGTCAAGCCGCCTGGCTTGCCAAGTGGGCGAAGAACAACGTCCAGGTCGCTGGCAATTGCGACGAGCGCGGCACGTCGGAATTCAACATCGCTCTCGGCAACCGTCGCGCCAAGGCGTCGAAGGATTATCTGGTCGCCATGGGCGTTGCCGGCACGCGCATCAGCACGATCAGCTATGGCAAGGATCGCCCGGTTGCGCTCGGCTCGAACGAGCAGGCTTGGATGCAAAACCGTAACGCCATCACCTCGGTGAAATAATATCCACTTTGGTGAGATAGTATCGGCGTCGTCGCGCTTCTGACGATATGGAACCGGCGGCCGTAAGGTCGCCGGTTTTTCTTTTTTAACCCAGGATGTCGCCATGTTCCGTGTTCTGTCGGTTCTTGTTCTTGCCGCGTGCTGTTTGCTGGCCGGGGGCACTGCCCAAGCGCAACTGGACAGCCGCGAGGCTATTCAGTTGCAGAATCAGATGGCCGAACTGCGCCGCGATCTGTCGGCGCTGCGCGAGCAGATTTCCTATGGCGGCAGCGGATCGAGCCTGGGTGGCCGGGCGGCGCCAGTAATGGTGCCCCAATCCGGCGGCGGTGATCTTTCGACTGCTTTGCTCGGGCGGGTCAGCCAGCTTGAAGAGCAAGTCCGCCGCTTGCATGGCCAGCTCGACGAGAGCGAGAATGCCCGCCAGCGCGAAGGCGATGCGCTGCGCAAAAGCATCGACGACATGAATTTTAACCTCGGCAACCCGCCAGCGGCCGCGAACCCAGCCAGACCGCCGGCCGCCGCTGCCACCCCAACCGCGGCCAACGCTGTGCGCCGTACC
>JACMOQ010000011.1 GCA_014377905.1 Acetobacteraceae bacterium
CCGGCAGTCCGGACAGCAGCAATTGATCGAGCGTGCCATCTTCGAAATCCGCCGCGAACAGCCGCTCCAGCGGCAACAACGCCGCCAGCAGGGCGCAAACCCAGATAATACCCGGCGCCAAACGCCCCAAAACCTCGGGCGCCGGCCCGATCGCCAGCGGGAACAAGGCGGCGGCGAGGACGAAGAACAGCAACGCCGCCAAGCTGTCGCTGCCGTGGCGCAGGGCGAGCAATAGTTCACGACGCAGAAGGATCAGGCTCATGCGAGTGCCAATTCGCCGGCGCCCGGCAGTGGCAATGGCAAATGGGTTGCCGCGACCACCATCCCCCCACGCGCGCGGTGCTGGGCCAGCAGGCCGCCCAGCCGCTCCACCGATGCCTGATCCAAGCCAAGCGTCGGCTCGTCCAATAGCCATACCGCCGCGCCACCGACGGTGAGCCGTGCCAGTGCCAGCCGCCGCCGCTGCCCGGCCGACAGCATCCTTGCCGGCAGATCGGCCAATTGCGCGAGGCCGAGTGCGGCGAGACCGGCATCGGCCTGATCGGCGTGAAAGAAGTTTTCCCGCGCCGTCAGCCCCGGCTTCACCGCGTCCTGGTGCCCGAGATAGGCGACACGGCCAGCATGGGCGAGCTTGTCGGCGAGCGCGTCCTGCCCGTCCCACAGCAACCGCCCGGCTTCCAGGCGCCCCAATCCAGCAAGGATGCGTAACAGGGTGGATTTGCCCGATCCGTTCGGCCCCACCAGCAACAACGCGTCGCCCTGGGCCACCGCAAAGCTGAGATCGGCAAAAATCAGCCGTTCTCCGCGAATTGCCGTCATGTCGATAGCTTGTAGCAGTGCGCGCTCCTGTGTGTGGACCTGTTAACCCTTATGGTCTAATTCGGCTTAAATTCATCCCATACGAAAAAGGCAGCTTTCCATGAAAAGCATCGGGCAGGACAGTTTGAAGACGGCCAAAACCCTTTCGGTCGCCGGCAAGACCTACACCTATTTTTCCATTCCCGAAGCTGCCAAGACGATTGGCGATGTGTCCCGCCTGCCGGTCAGCCTGAAAGTGCTGCTGGAAAACGTGCTGCGCTTTGAAGACGGCGCTGCCTACACGGTCGAAGATGCCAAATCGGTCGCCGGTTGGCTGACCAAGGCGAGCTCCACCAAGGAAGTCCCGTTCAAGCCGTCGCGCATCCTGATGCAGGATTTCACCGGGGTTCCCGCGGTGGTCGATCTCGCGGCCATGCGCGATGGAATTTTGCGCCTCGGCGGCCAGCCATCCAAGGTGAACCCGCTGGTGCCGGTCGATCTGGTCATCGATCATTCGGTGATGGTGGATGTATCCGCGACCGCTGACAGCCTGACCAGGAACGTGGACATCGAATTTGAGCGCAACGGCGAACGTTATTCCTTTCTGCGCTGGGGCCAGATGGCGTTCGACAATTTCCGTGTTGTGCCGCCCGGCACCGGCATTTGCCATCAGGTGAACCTCGAATATCTGTCGCAAGCGGTTTGGACCGCCGACCTTAACGGCATCACCTACGCCTACCCAGACACCCTTTACGGCACCGATAGCCACACCACGATGGTAAACGGCCGGGGCGTGCTCGGGTGGGGCGTGGGCGGGATCGAGGCCGAGGCCGCCATGCTCGGCCAGCCGATCGCCATGCTGATCCCCGATGTCATCGGCTTCCGCCTGTCGGGCCGCACCCCGGAAGGCGTCACCGCCACCGATCTGGTGCTGACCGTGACCCAGATGCTGCGTAAGAAGGGCGTGGTCGGCAAGTTTGTCGAATTCTACGGCCCCGGCCTCGATGAAATGTCGCTCGCCGATCGCGCGACCATCGCCAACATGGCCCCCGAATACGGCGCAACTTGCGGCTTCTTCCCGGTCGATCAGGTGACTCTGGATTACCTGCATCTGACCGGCCGCGACACCGACCGGATTGCGTTGGTCAAGGCCTATTGCCAAGCTCAAGGCATGTGGCGCGACCAGACGACGCCGGAGCCAATTTTCACCGATACGCTGGAACTCGACATGTCCACCGTGCTGCCCAGCCTCGCCGGTCCGAAGCGGCCGCAGGACCGGGTGCTGCTGAAGGATGCGTCCACCGCGTTCCGCGACGAATTGACCAAATCGCTCGGTGTTGCCGCCAATGACACTGGCAAATCGGTCAAGGTTGACGGCCATAACTACGAAATCACCCATGGCGACGTGGTGATCGCGGCGATCACGTCCTGCACCAACACATCGAACCCGTACGTCATGGTTGCCGCTGGTCTTGTCGCCCGCAAGGCGCGCGCTTTTGGCTTGACGCCGAAGCCGTGGGTGAAAACCTCCCTCGCGCCAGGCTCCCAGGTGGTGACCGAATACCTCGACAAGGCGAACCTAACCGCAGATCTCGACGCGCTGGGCTTCCAGACGGTGGGCTATGGCTGCACCACCTGCATCGGCAATTCCGGCCCGCTGGAAGACGCGATTGTGGACGCGATTGAAAACAACCAGTTGGTCGGCGTGTCGGTGCTGTCCGGCAACCGCAACTTCGAAGGCCGTGTGCATGCCAATGTGCGGGCGAATTATCTGGCGTCCCCGCCGCTGGTGGTCGCCTACGCCCTGCTCGGCACGATGAACGTCGATATCACCACCGCGCCGATCGGTATTTCAAAAGACGGCAAGCCGGTTTATCTGCGCGACATCTGGCCGACCAACAAGGAAATCGCCGACACCGTGGCGGCTTCCTTGTCGCGCGCCCAGTTCCTCGCCCGCTACGGCGAAGTGTTCAAAGGCCCGAAGCAGTGGCAGGCGATTGAGGTTTCGGCCGACGTCAACACCTATCGCTGGTCGGATAGCTCCACCTACGTGAAGAACCCGCCTTATTTCGACGGCATCACGATGGAGCCGTCGATCAAAGGCGACATCACTGGCGCTCGGGTGCTGGCGGTGCTGGGTGACAGCATCACCACCGACCATATTTCCCCGGCCGGCAACATCCGCAAATCATCCCCCGCGGGTGAATATCTGCTCGAACGGCAAATTCTGCAGAAGGACTTCAACGGCTATGGTTCGCGCCGTGGCAACCACGAAGTGATGATGCGCGGCACCTTCGCCAATATCCGCATCAAGAACGAAATGGTGCCAGGCGTTGAAGGTGGCGAAACCGTGTTCATCCCGACCGGCAAGCAGGAACCGATCTATAACGCGGCAATGGATTACGCAGCGTCCGGCACGCCCTTGGTGATCCTCGGCGGTAAGGAATACGGCACCGGATCGTCCCGCGACTGGGCCGCCAAAGGCACCGCGCTGTTGGGCGTTAAGGCGGTGATTGTCGAAAGCTTCGAACGCATCCACCGGTCCAACCTGGTCGGCATGGGCGTGCTGCCGCTGACCTTCAAGGACGGCATGGACCGCAAATCGCTCGGCCTTGTTGGCACGGAGGTGCTGGATATCGTTGGGCTCGATGATCTCAAGCCGGGGATGGATTTGACCCTGGTGATCCATCGCGCCGATGGCACCAAGACCGAAGTGCCGGTGCTGTGCCGGGTCGATACGCTGGACGAAGTGTCGTACTACCGCCATGGCGGGATTTTGCACTACGTGCTGCGGGAGATGGCGAAGGCGGCGTAAAGCGACGAAAACCGTTCTTTTTGTGAACAAAAGGAACTAGAGCGTGATCCGTTCTTATTGAATAGCGGACACGCTCTAGCGTCTTGTAATCACAATCATCTTATCCGACCAAATAGGCAAGCCGATCGGATGATGCTCGGTAAATGCATGGCCTCGTTGGCTCCGCCTCGGGTCCAAGGTTCGAATTCAGTTGGCTATTGGCAGCTTTGGTTTGGAAGCGTTTGACCGGGAGAAATGGTGCGCGGTATCGACAAGGCGCCGCCCATCCCGGCGATGCAATTGATCGCACTGCCAACGGCAAAAAAATTAATTTAATTGATATTTGCAATCCAGTAATCGATGCATCTCCCGGGCGGTAATCCCGCCGGAAGGTGCATTGTTCAGGATCGCTGGCCCGGTGTTTACGACGCTTGAACGATCTTGCGCCTCGACCGCCGCAAAAGAGTGCCCCCGGCGCCAATCGCCAGCAGCATCAGCGAAGTGGGCTCGGGCACGGGCACGGCGTCGACGGAAACATTAGTCACCCCTCCGTCGGAGCTGATAGTATTATTAAGGGCATAATCAACGAACTCAATCACGGTCGTACTTGACGCGGCGATGAAGTCCAACTCAAACGTCTGAAAGCCACCGCTGGAATAAAGGTCGCCGAATGGCGGACTTTCAAGCGCGGAGGTTAAAACAGTCGCACCATCCAGGACAGAGGCCGTAATCGATTGTCCCGAGCCATTATAGCTCCCCCATCCATACTGAAAGGTTAGGGCATAGGCCTGACCCGCTATGGTATTAATTGATTGGGACAGGACAGCGTTAGGAGTCGTGTCACCAGCGTTGAAGAGTGCCTGGGTCCCCGCCTGGACAACATTACCCGCAGCGGTCCAAGAACTGAAGCCCGCCGCGGAGAAATCGCCATTTACGATTAAATTGGCGTGCGCCGGATTAGCAGCGGCCAAAGCCAGAATAGCCAAAGCGCTGGCTGCACACAGCCGGGCAGGCGAAATTGTCCACATTATTAAATTCTCCAGAATGAAGATTGTTATCGGTCACGTAGCATATACATTCTTGTGATCTATTGTAGCAAAATTTATGCCAAGCATAAAACGTGAGACGATTCAGCGAGTTGAAAACCCTGTCTGACGGTGGTTCAGCGGATGTGTAAAAAATCCTGACATAATGGCTCAATTGTCAAGCAGCAACTGAACCGGAACTGCGGCGACCGGGTGTGCGCCATCTTACGATCTTCGGGTTAGTCGTCCGCGATAATATCCAATCGGATACCGACATAAATCTTGCTGCTGAGACTAGGGACGGTCGCGCCTTTTCCGTGATACGCAGGGACGGAATCCGCCTAGTCTCGGAAGACGCCGTCCGCCGCCCGGCTAATCTCGGTGAAATTGACAGCTTCCGCCGTCAGGTCCCGGCGAGTTTTGAGCGCGACGACGCCGCCGCACGGGCCAACTGCACATGCGGCGGCCGTCCGCGGAAATCGGCCTGACCCGACCCCCAACCCACGTGGCAAACTCAAGGGCTCCGTTGGCCTCGGCCTCGGGGAGCGTGCCCCAAGACGGAGGCCCGAAAATCACGCAGCGCCGAGGAAGTCGCGCTTGCCAATTTCAACACCGTTATGGCGCAAGATGTTGTAGGCGGTGGTGCAATGGAAGGTGAAGTTCGGAATGACGAACTGGAACAGATAGTTCTGGCCGGTGAACTTCATTTCGCCGGAGCGCATTTTCAGCACCACTTCGCGGCCTTCGCTGCCGTCAATCTGCGCCGGGGTGAAGCTGTCGAGATAGGCGATGGTTTTGGCGATACGGGCTTTCAGCTCATCGATGGTTTTCTCGGTGTCTTCCATCACCGGCATGTCGAGGCCGGCGAGACGGGCGAGGCCGCCGCGCACGCCGTCAGACGCGATTTGCACCTGGCGCGACAGCGGCAGCATGTCGGGCGCGAGGCGGGCGCTGGTCAGCACCAGCGGGTCGATATTTTTTGCAATGGCAAGAGCGGCCGCCTTGTCGAGATTTTTCGCCAGGGCACCGAGCAGCGTTTTGAACATCGGCACGGTGGCGTTGTACATTCCGAGTGACATATTAAAGACTTCCCCCTTTGCGGCCCGCCGACGCAGCAAGGCGCAGGCGCAGCGCGTTTAACTTGATAAAGCCCTGGGCGTCGAACTGGTCATAGGCGCCCTGGTCGTCTTCAAACGTCACGGTTGCCATCGAATAGAGGCTGTTGGGGCTTTCGCGACCAATGCAGGACACGTTGCCTTTATACAGCTTCATCCGCACGCGACCGGAGACGCTTTTCTGGCTGGTATCAATCAGCGCCTGCAACATACGTCGTTCGGGGCTGAACCAGAACCCATTATAAATGAGTTCAGCGTAGCGCGGCATCAAGCTGTCCTTGAGGTGGGCAGCTTCCCGATCGAGGGTGATGCTTTCGATGCTGCGATGTGCTGCAAGCAGAATAGTGCCGCCCGGAGTTTCGTAAATTCCGCGCGATTTCATGCCGACGAAGCGGTTTTCGACCAGATCAAGCCGGCCGATACCGTTGGCGCGGCCGAGTTCGTTAAGCTTGGTCAGCAGCATCGCCGGGGACAGTTTCACCCCGTCGATCGCCACCGGATCGCCGTTGACGAAATCCATGCTGATGACGGTTGCCTTATCGGGCGCGTCTTCGGGCCGGATGGTGCGCTGATAAACGCTTTCATCGGCTTCGATGGCGGGGTCTTCGAGGATTTTGCCTTCGCTCGACGAATGCAGCAAATTGGCATCGACGCTGAACGGGGCTTCGCCACGTTTGTCGCGGGCGATGGGGATCTGATTGGCCTCGGCGAATTCGAGCAGGCGGGTACGGCTGGTAAGTTCCCATTCGCGCCACGGGGCGATGATTTTGATATCGGGTTTGAGCGCGTAATAGCTGAGCTCAAAGCGGACCTGATCGTTGCCTTTGCCGGTGGCGCCGTGGGCGACGGCGTCCGCACCGACCATTTCGGCGATCTCGATCTGGCGCTGGGCAATTAAGGGCCGGGCGATCGAAGTGCCGAGCAAATATTGGCCCTCATACAGGGCGTTGGCGCGGAACATCGGGAAAATAAAATCGGCGGTGAAGGTTTCGCGCAAATCGTCAATGAAGATTTCCTTCACCCCGGCCGCTTCGGCTTTCCGGCGGGCGGGTTCAAGTTCCTCGCCCTGGCCGAGATCGGCGGTGAAGGTCACCACCTCACACTTATAGGTGGTTTTGAGCCAGCGCAGGATCACGCTGGTATCGAGGCCGCCGGAATAGGCGAGCACGATTTTCTTGACGTCTTTCACGCGCATGGGGGGAAGGCTCCTGGGTCACATTTTATGGGGGGAGGTAGCGCCGTGAACGTTCGGATGGCAAGTGCGTCGCGCGCCACACCGCCGTCAGCCTGCTAACCGCAACCTGCCGCGCAGCCAGATGGCCAGCGCCAGAATCAACGCCGCATCGATCATGAACGCGGTCCGATAGCTGAAATGCGCGATCAGAAACCCTAGACCAAGCGCGCCGACGCTTTGGCCCATGAAAAGGGCTAGCGCGAAACTCGCCACCGCAGTGCCGCGGGCGTTGGGCAGCATCTCGGTCGCCTGGGCCTGCAAGACCGCGTGCAGCATGTAATAGCCAAGTCCAAGCAGGATTTGGACGACAATGAAAGCCTGCCAGGCGGGGGAAATCATGCCGATGGTCAGCACAATTGTCATCAGGATACCGCCGGCGATAACAAGCCCCGCCTCACCCAGTCTGGGCAGCAATAGCCGGGCGGTCCGCGTGTAAATCAGCGCGCCAACGCCGAAGCATGCCAGGATCAGGCCGATGGCCGCATAGGGCAGGGCAAATTCCTCGCGCAGATAGGGGGCGAGGAAGGGAAACGCGCCCATCAGCAACGCCCCATCGATGAAGCCGGCGAGCAGGATGATCCGTGGCAGCCCGGGCTGGGCGAGGGTGATGTAGTTGGTGAGCGAAAACGTCGCCCCCTCGCGCTTGGGGTCGGGCAGGGTTTGCAGCCGCATCGCCAACGCGATCACTACGGCCAGGGTCGCGGCAGCCAGCGCGATGAACACACCGCGCCACCCAAAATATTGCCCGAAAATGCCGCCCACCGGCCCCGCCAGGATTTGCGCCAGCACGGTGCCGTTGAGGAATTTGGTCAACGTGATCTGGCGCTGGGCGTAGGGCACCGCGTCGGCAATATAGGCCATCCCGATCGGCACCGCGGCGGCACAGGTGGCGCCGGCGAAGACCCGCATCAGGGTCAGCATCGGCAGACTGGTCGCCATCGCGCAGCCAATCAACGCAACGATATAGGCGCAAAGCGCGAACAGGATGATGCGAAGCTTGCCGAACCGGTCACCCAGTGGGCCGAGCACAACCTGGCACAACCCGTACGGCAACGAAAACGCCGCAACAATCACCGACACGGCCGGCACAGTGGTGGCGAAATCGGTCGCTACGACATGCAACAATGGATCGATGATCCGGGCGGCCGAGGCGCCAAGGAACGCCCCAGCCGCCAGCAGCCCGATCGGCAGGTCCGGCTTCAACCCCGTTTGTAGCGGTAATGAAACCGGTCCCCGTCAGACGTCACCAGCCCGATTGTGGGGGATGGGAAATGCACCGGCAGGATCAACGTGTCGGTATCGGCGACCGACGCTAGGAAGCTGCGGCGCGATGCGGCGGCCATTTTGGCATCCCAGTCGAAGATTGTGGACATGTCCGGGTCCCGGCATTGCAGCGGGTGGTGCATCATGTCACCGGTGACCACCGCGCGCTGGCCGCCGGAAAAGATGTTGACGCAGCAATGGCATGGCGAATGGCCAGGGGTCGGCGTCAGGGTCACGGTGTCATCCAACGCGAAGTCGTCATCGACCAGCAGCGCCTGGCCGGCTTCGACCACTGGCAGGCAATTCATCTGCCAAACCTGGCCCGGCGGTTGCTCGCCACGCGCGGTCGCCGCCGCCCAGAAATCGTATTCGCGCTTGTGAAAAATGTATTTCGCATTGGGGAAGGTCGGCACCCAGCGCCCGTCGCGCAACACGGTATTCCAGCCGCAATGGTCGATATGGAGATGGGTGCAGAATACGTAGTCGATGTCCTCCACCCCCAGCTTCGCTGCCGCCAGCCCATCGAGCCAAGGTTGCTTGGGGAAATCCATCGGCGCCAGATAACCCTTGTCCTCGCCAGTGCAAGTATCGACCAAAATGGTGTGGTGCTTGGTGCGGACCACGAAGGTTTGGTAGGTGATGACCATCTTGCCGGTGACCGGATCGAAGGTTTCGGGCTCTACCTCCGCAAGGTGCTTGGCGCCGATGATCGGATCGTAGGTCGGGAACATGGCTTCGGGCGTGCGCCAGGGGCCGTCGCGCTCGATGATACTGGTGATGGTGACGTCGCCGATTTTCAGTTCGCGCATGAAGGATACTCCAGGAAAGCAGTTCTTCTTGGGAACAAAAAGAACCAGAAAACTTTTTATCCAGGGTGCACCACGGCTGGTGCACACTCGGAACCGAAGTGGGAATTTTTTCTCCTAATGTGCTTCCGACCAATTCTTGCCTTTGCCGGTCTCGACCACCAAGGGCACCGAAAGCGTAGCGGCAGACTCCATCACTGTTTTCACCACACCCGCCAGCGCATCGGCCTCGGCCTCCGGGACCTCGAACAGCAATTCATCGTGCACTTGCAGCAACATTCGCGCGGAAAGGCCCGATGCGGCAAGCACCGCCGGCAGTTTCACCATGGCGCGCTTGATGATGTCGGCAGCGCCGCCTTGTAGCGGCGCATTGATCGCCTGGCGTTCGGCGTAGCTGCGGCGGGCGGAGTTCTTGTCGGCGATGCCGGCGATCCAGACCCGGCGGCCGAACGGGGTAAGCACGAAGCCGTTTTCGCGGGCTTCATCGCGCACGCGCTCCATATAGGTGCGAATGCCGGGGTAGCGGGCGAAATAGGCGTCGATGTAGCGGCGCGCTTCGCCGGGATCGATCTGAAGTTGGCGGGCGAGGCCGTAGGCAGAAATGCCGTAAATGATGCCGAAATTGATCGCCTTGGCGCGGCGGCGGGTGGCGCCATCCATGCCGGCCATGGGGATTCCGAAAACTTCCGATGCGGTGCGGGCGTGGATGTCCTCGCTGGCGGCGAAGCTTTCCTTCAGCGCCGGCAGATCGGCGGCGTGGGCGAGCAGGCGAAGTTCGATCTGCGAGTAATCGGCGCTGACCAGCACATTGCCGGGTTCGGCGATGAAGGCGCGGCGGATGCGGCCACCTTCTTCGGTGCGGATCGGGATGTTCTGCAGATTGGGGTCTGTGGAGGATAGCCGGCCGGTGGCGGCGATCGCCATGGCGAAGCTGGTGTGGACGCGTTTGGTTTCCGGATTGATCTGGGCAACCAGCGCGTCGGTATAGGTCGATTTCAGCTTGGCGAGCTGGCGCCATTCCAGAATGCGGACGGGAAGCTGGTGGCCCTGTTCGGCGAGCCCTTGCAGGACCGACGCATCAGTGCCCCATGCCCCAGTTTTCATCCGCTTGCCGCCAGGCAGGCTCATCTTATCGAACAGGATTTCGCCAAGCTGCTTGGCCGAGCCGAGATTAAAATTCTCACCAGCGAGCACATGGATATCGGTTTCCATCACCGCCATGCGGGTTTCAAAATCTTTCGACAGGGCACGGAGTTCAACTTCATCAACCTTGATGCCGGCGCGTTCCATCGTCAGCAGCACTGGGATCAGCCGGCGTTCGACCTGTTCGTAAAGTGCCAGGGATTTGTTGACCAGCAGGCGCGGGTGCAGGGCCCGCCACAGCCGCAATGTCACATCGGCGTCCTCGGCGGCATACGCGGTGGCGCGGTCGAGCGGAACTTCGGCGAAGGGCAGCCGCCCCTTGCCGGTGCCGGTGATGCTGTCGTACGACATCGGCGTGTGGCCAAGATGCAGGGTCGAAAGTTCATCCATGCCATGCCCGTGGGCGCCGGCATCCTGGGCGAAGGATATCACCATCGTGTCATCGAGCGGCGTGGCGTCCGGCGCGCCGGCGCGCCCGAGGATCAACAGGTCGAACTTGGCGTTCTGAAAGATTTTCAGCACCGACGGGTCGACCAGCAAGGGTGCGAGGGCGGTGACGGCCTGATCGGCGGTGAGTTGCTGCGGGATCAGCGCTTCCAGGGTCGCGATATGGCGCACCGGAATATAGCAGGCGCGACCGGGGGCGATGGCGAGCGAAATCCCGACCAGATTGGCGCGCAACGCGTCGAGCCCATCGGTTTCGGTATCCACCGCGACAACGCCGGATAGGCGTGCGGCGTCGATCCAGCCTTGCAGGCCTTCCAGCGTGGTAATGGTTTCGTACGGGCCGAATCCGGGCGCATCGCTTGGGGCAACCGGGGCAGCCTGCATCGGCGCTTCCGGCGTGGAGGCCGGGATGTGCTTGTCGAGGCCCAACCGACCGATCGTGCTGCGGAAACCCTGGGCGAGCAGGAAGGCGATCAGCTTGGCGGGGTCGCTGTCGCGCATCACCAGCGCCTCGATCGGCAGCGGCAGCGGCGCGTCATCGCGCAGGGTAACCAGAATGCGGGAAATCCGGGCCTTTTCGGCATGCTCGATCAGCAGATCGCGGCGTTTGGACGGCTTCATCGACGGGGCGGCGGCAAGAATGCCCTCAAGGTCGCCATGGTCGTTGATCAGTTGTGCCGCGCCCTTGGGGCCAATGCCGGGGACGCCGGGGACGTTATCGACGCTATCGCCGATCAGCGCCTGGGCGTCGATCAGCCTTTCGGGGCCGACGCCGAATTTTTCCATCACCTCGGCAAGTCCGATGGGCTTGTTCTTCATCGGGTCCTGCATGGCAACGCCAGGTCGGATCAGCTGCATCAGATCCTTGTCGGATGACACGATGATCGCAGTGCCGCCGCATTCGGTGGCGGCGCGGGCGTACGATGCGATGAGGTCGTCGGCTTCCCAATCCGAAAGCTCAATCGCCGGGACGCCGAAAGCTTCGGTTGCTTCCTTGACCAGGGCAAATTGTGGGGCAAGCTCGGGCGGGGTTTCCGGGCGCTGGGCCTTGTAGCCCTCGTAAAGCCGGTTGCGGAACGTATAGCGGCCGGCGTCGAAGATCACTGCGAAATGGGTGCCGACATGGTCCTTCAGCAGACGCGCCAGCATGTTGGTGAAGCCGAAAACGGCGTTGACCGGGGTACCGTCCGGCCGCGACATCGGCGGCAAAGCATGGAAGGCGCGGAAAATGAAGCCCGACCCGTCTATGAGCACCAGATGCGGGGGGGCGTTCATGTCAGTGGTCCGCGCCGTGGCCGGCACCTTCGTTCAGAACATAAAGTCGGGAACAATACGGGCACAGCACCTGGGCCTCGGCAATACGCAGGAACACCCGAGGATGGCCCATCGCACCGTCCCCGCCATCGCAAGCGATGGTGCGGTCGTCGACATGGATAATCTCGGTCGGGGTGGGCGCGCCGTCTTGCATTGGGCATCCTCGGGGGGGGGCGGGAAATAGTCGGCATTAGATAGTCTGCCGACGCCCGGCATGATAGCCATGGGCGCGATGGTTTCAACCTCACCCCATTTCGAAACTTTGTCCCGCCGGGCCGCCTTGCTGGGGGCCGGGGCTTTGGCTGCCTGCGCATCGCCGCTGCCGCCGGTGCCAGTGAAAGGTCCCGCCGATTTGGATGCCAACGCCTTCATCATGGCCGATGGTGCCCGTTTGCCCTATCGTGCCTGGCTGCCAGATGGCGCGCCGCGCGCGGTCGTGGTGGCGCTGCACGGCTTCAATGACAGTCGCGATGCCTGGGAGTTACCGGCGCCGATTTTCGCAGCGGCCGGCATCGCGGTTTACGCCTATGATCAGCGCGGCTTTGGCGGCGCCCCTTCACGCGGGATGTGGGCCGGGCATCCCAGCATGGTCGCTGATGCGGCGGAAATCACTGAACTGCTGCGCCGCCGCCATCCGGGGTCCGAACTGGTGGTGATGGGGGAGAGTATGGGCGGCGCAGTGGCGATGTGCCTCGCGGTTTCAGACCAGGCGCCGGCTGGCGCGCGCTACGTGCTGTTAGCCCCCGCGGTCTGGGGGCGGGCGCGGATGAACATTTTCATGCGCGCTGGGCTGTGGCTGGCGGCAAATATCATCCCATCTGTTTCCCCCAACCGCCCGCCACCCGGCATGCGCATCGTGCCCACCGATAATATGGAGGCCTGGATCAGCCATTCGCGCAATCCGTTGACCCTGCGCGGAGCACGGTTTGATACGCTGCGCGGGCTGGTGGATCTGATGGACGCGGCGCTTGCCTCGGCTAAGGGCTTTCCCGCCACCGCACTGTTTCTCTATGGCGGAAATGACATGCTGATCCCGCAGGAGGCAACCCGCACAGTGTGGCGCGCGCTGCCCAAGGCCACCACCCGGCGCGCCTATTACCCGACCGGACATCACTTGCTGCCACGCGATCTCGGGCGGGCGGTGCCGATAGGGGATATTACCGGGTGGATTCTGGATGCGAATCACCCAATCCCGGCCGAGGCTGCCGCCGAAAAATGGCAGACCTTGCAGGATTGACTAGGCATTCCCCCGCACCTCCATGCCGCTATCCTGCGACACCCGCAGCACTGCGGCGAACAGGCGCAGAGCGTCCGGCCCGCCCCGATCGGCCAGAGCGCCGTTTTCCATTTCGAGCGCCAGCATCTCAGCCTGGCCAGCCACGGTTTGTACTGCGAGGACCAATGCGGCGCGGCTCAACGTGAGTTGGGTTTCATCGGACAAAATATGCCAGTCATGCGAAGGCATGGCGGGCGAAACAAGCGGACGGAGCATTTTGGATAATCCTGCTCGCGCCGTTTTGGCGTCAGGGAGCCGCGGAGACGTCATTACGCGCGGTCAAGAAGGACTATGCCCCCGAGAGGTTAAGGGAAAGTGTTGCGCCCAGTGGTCTACCAGCCATTCACCCGTGGCCAGATCGCCTGCACAGTGTCGCTGCCATCCACCACGTAGTAGCGATCATGCGCGGCACTGGTCAGGCAGGTGTGGTTTGGCGCAACCCGCAGCTTCGTGCCAATCGGCATGGCGGGCAGTTCCACCGTTGGGTCAAGGTCTACAATCCCGTGTTCCTGGTTGGCCCGGCTGATGATGCTGTGGCCGAGCGTCGGGTTGGCGTTGATATCGAGCACCAACCCAAAGCCATAATCGATCGGCGCGGCCTGGGTGCTGCGATCCTTGGACAGCGCCAGCGCGCCAGCATCGATCAGCACCCG
>JACMOQ010000157.1 GCA_014377905.1 Acetobacteraceae bacterium
GAGGCGGCCGGCTTTATGGCGCAGCTTGAGGCGTTGCTGGCCGAGCCTGAGATGCGGGCGGCGCTGGCGAATATGCCGGGGGCCGGGCGGGTGTTGCGACCGATTTGCCGGATGTTGGGGGTTGCGGCGGCGGCGACACCGGAGGTGAGCCGCCGGCCCGCCCAGGCGGCATGGATCGTTGCGGAGTCTAGTCCGGTGACTGACGCGACTGTTATCCTGCCGGAGCGGGGTCTGAATTTTTCCGATGCCTGAGCAGCGTTGTTTATCTGCGTCTATTTCGTTACGATTACGTAACTATAAATTGCATTCGCCCCTGGACCACGCTGCCTGCGGAGCAATTCCCGTCCAGCCTCGGTCGCGGTTACAACCCTGCCGCGTGCCACCAGCCCGCGCTCCACCGCTTCTTCCCAGACTGGCAGGCGTGGGCACGAGGTGCGCCAGACCTCCATCACTTCGGCCTGGCTGCGCGGCGCGGCAGCGACCCATTCCACCAGGTCGAGGATCAGCGCTTCAACCGGATTGGCCATCTTCGGCTCCCTTAAAGTGCAAGCAGATAAAGTCCGTAGGCCACATAATAAGCCGATATCGTGGTGATGATCCAATTCACCCAGCGGCGGAACTGGGCGTCGGTCATGGCCTCCAGCAACTTGCGGGCGAGCGAGGTGCCGAGCATCGAGGCCAGGATGGCCGCGGCCGCAATCCGCCAGTCGAGGGAAGCGGTCTGGTCGATCACGCTGGTGAAATAAATCAGTTTGGCGAGGTGGCCGAAGACCTGACAGACCGATTTGCTGGCAACTATTTGGCGTCGGTCGAAATTGCCGCCGAGAAAGAAGCGGTCGATCATCGGCCCGGCCACCCCGGTCAGCAGCAACAGCATCATGCAGAATGCGCCGTTGGCGACGCCATGCCACAGCACATTCGGGTTGGGGCGGACGCGCGCGGGCAACATTTGGGTGACCAACGGGGTGACGCCGAGCAGCAGCATCGCGACCGCCTTGTCAGGCACATATCTGGTCAACGACCACAGCAGCATCGCGATCAGGGCGCCGACCACGTAAGCCCCAACCGGGCGCCAGCTTACGTAACGGAACCACAACGCCGCCCGCCAGCTATTGGACGCCATCTGCGTTACCCCGTGCAGCGCCATGGCGTCGGCAACCGGCAGCAGGCTGAGCAGCACCCCGATCAACACCAACCCGCCGGCAACGCCAAACAGGCCGGACAGGAAGGCGGTGCCCACCATGGTGATGATCAGCAGAATGATCACAAGCAACGACATCGGCCCAGCCCCCCAGCTTTGGCAGCATTTGTTGCATCTTCGGCGTTGCCACGCAAAACCCGCGCTTTACAGCCTGGCACGACCGGCCGATCATCGCGGTTCGCAAGACCGGAATGATGATGGCTGAACCCGACGAGCCGACTGACGCGCCACAATGGCAGTTGACGATGTGGACGATGGTTGCGGTGCAGGTAATTATGACCCTGTCCTTCACCTTTCTCAGCCCGGTGATGCCGCTGTTTCTGCCGCATCTTGGGGTCAGCAGCGAGGCCGAGATCGATATCTGGTCCGGGGCATTATCGGCGATTACCTCGTTCATTGCCGCACTTGCCGCCCCAATGTGGGGGCGGAGGTCGGATCGCTACGGCCGCAAGATCATGGTGCTGCGCTCAGCCTTTGCGATCGGGGTGATCACCATTGTGATGGCGCTGGCGCAAAATGTTTGGCACATGTTGGGCTTGCGTATCCTGATGGGCGCGGGGGCGGGGTTTTCGGCGGCATCAGTCGTGTTGATCGCAAGCCAGGTGCCGCCGGCGCGGCTGGGCTATGCGCTGGGAATGCTGTCGACCGGGCAGTTGGTGGGGTCGCTGATCGGGCCGTTGCTGGGCGGCATCCTGGTCGATGTTACCGGCAGCTACCGCCTGCCTTTCGTGATTGGCGGGTCGCTGTCGCTGGTTGCCTTTGTGATGTGCTGGTGGCTTGTGCCGGAACGGTTTATGAAACCAACCAGCGCGAAGCCCAAGGTTAAGCTGCACATCGCCTTTCGCGCCATGGCGAGCATGCCGGGGATGGCCGCCCTGGTGCTGGTGCTGATGTTCACCCAATTCGCCGTCCAGGCAATCCAGCCGGTGATTTCACTGCATGTCCAGGAA
>JACMOQ010000158.1 GCA_014377905.1 Acetobacteraceae bacterium
AAGCGCCAGCCGGCACCTTCATTGCTGGGGCCGGCGCGTCGGCGTTGGCATCGGCCGTCACCTGCCCGGCGCGGACTTATTGTGGCCTTGGGGCGGCGGCCACCACGACCTGCACAATTGGCCATTACTGCATATCCGGCTCAGGCACCCCAACATCCACACGGCCCGGCACCTACATCGCGGTTACCGGGGCCACGAGCGCCGCTGCCGGGGTGGCCTGTCCGGTGGGCAATTACTGCCTGCTTGCCGCATCGTCGCCGACCGCGGCGGCGCCCGGAACCTTCATCAGCACCACTGGCGCGACCAGCGCCGCCGCAGAACAAGTGTGCCCGGCCGGCAGCTACTGTATTGCTGGTGTTTCGGCGCCGAGCTACGCGATGGCCGGGACCTATATCAGTGGTCTTGGCGCGACCAGTTCAGCGGCGCAAATCCAGTGCCCCGCCGGGAGCTACTGTCCGTTTGGCAGCGCCGCACCGACCGCCGATGATCCTGGCTATTATTCAATCGCCGGCGGTGCCAACCAGATCCCCTGCCCGTCTGGCTCGGCCTGCCTGGGCGGGATTTTGGCAGATCTAAGCTTTGTCAGCTTTACCCTCGACCCGGCGCATCCGGGGGCTGTCGCCAGCATTGCCTTCGATACGATCTCGGTCGGGGGCTTTGATACCGTCACGTTGGAAATTCGCATTCCGATGACCGTTGGCGCCTACAAGGTCACCAATATCGGCTTTTCCGGCGCTAATGTGGGCCAGTTCATCACTTTGGGACTATCCGTCGGCGAAACCCTACTGCCCGGCCAGCCGGTTGATTTCGCGATTGTCTATACGCCGACCGCCAATGGCGCTGCAACGGCAAGCCTGACCCTCAGCATCACGCCACAAACCGGCGCCGATCCCGATTTCATTTTCGCGCTGTCCGGCGTCGGGGTGATCCATGTATCGGAACCAGGCGGGATGGCGCTGTTCGCCGGCGCGGTGCTGGTGGTCGTTGGAATGGGCGGCCGTCAGGTGCGGAGGTCGAATAATCGACCCCAGCCCGAAATCCTTCTTGGGTCCACCCCGCATAGCAGCAGCGACTTCCAAACCGCGGTGGCCACCGTGTCATAGACCGGAATGCCGAGCGCCGCCTCCAGCCCGGCGACCAGCGGTGCGCCGGCCAGATTGGTGCAATAAATTGCGATGGCGTCGGGTTTTGCGGCGGCAACGTCACGCACGGCCTGGGAGATTGCGTCGCCACTGACTTCGGAAAAGCTGAAATTATCCCGCAGGTTCCAATGGATTTCCGAAACCACCTCTATCCCGATTGACGCATAATTGGCGATGATCCGCGCCTGCACATCTTGGGTGTAGGGCGTCACCAGCGCCAGTTTCCGCACCCCGGTCAGCGTCAGAACCTCGTTTAACGCCAGCACCGACGTGCAGGCCCGCGCTCCGGTCGCTGCCTCGATTTCCCGGCACAGCGCGACATCGGTATCAAACCCCAGCCATCCCGCCGAGGTGCCGCTCCAGCCGATCGTCCGGCATTTCGCATCATCCAGCAATTCCGCCGCGCGCAGGATTTCAGCCCGCTGAAACTGCGCCAGCGCGTCATCGCTGAGCGCGATCTGGGTGACCCGGAAGCGGCTGAAATGCGCGCTGGTGTCGGGCAGTCCAGCCAGGATGCGGGTGGTCACCGGTTCAAGGATGGTGTTCGATGACGGGGTCAGCATTCCCAACAAATGGCGCGGCATTGGCGGCAACTCCATCCCGTGGTTTCGGTCTGTGCCCGGCAGGACTTGAACCCGCGACCAAGCCGTTATGAGCGGCCCGCTCTAACCAACTGAGCTACAGGCACATACCGCCGGTAGAAGTCGCACATCGCCGAAACCGCTGCAACGCGTTATCGCGCGGACCGTTCGGAAAATACGCTGGCTGCCGCAACGGACGTGCGTATCCGAATATTTACGCTTTCCCCGTCCAAGGCTCGCCAAACGGGGTTAAGAAACGGTACCGCACATGGTAGGTCTGGATCTGCCACCCCGCCGCCGTGCGCACATAGGTGTCGTGGTTGATCGCCGACATCCACATCGCCTGGCCGGTTTCCGCCGAGGTGCAGGGTTCCCACAGCATCCAGCGCGCAGTCGCGGTGTCGCCATCCACAGTGATCATTGGATTCACGTAATAGTGCATCGCGAAAGTCCACGGGCTGGTCCGCATTCGTGCCAAAATGGCATCCTGGCCGCGCAACGGCGGCGCCCCGGCTGAAGAAGCGTCCCAAATTGCGTCCCCGGTGAACACCCGCGCCACCATCGGCCCAACCATCGCGTCGATTTCGTCCTGCGGCTTCAGCCGATGCGCGGCGTCGTATTTGTCGTCGCATACCTGGGCATAATGGGCCTTTAGCCAGCGAATTTCTTCCGCCGCTTCCAGCCGGTGGAGCCTTGCCTCCATGCTATCCGCCATCTTGCTGCCTTTCCGGTGTTCAGCGAACTCAAGCCTGGCAGGGGAATGAAGGCAAGCAGTTCTTTTTGTAGCCAAAAAAGAACCAAAAAAATTTTTGATAGTTTGTTGCCGGTGGCGTGGTGCCCTTCGCGAGGCCTCGCCGGAGGGCGGGAATTAGGGCAGTTAGGAACATCGGGCGGACAACGGGAGCGGACGATGAATTGGTTCAGCAAATTTTCACGCAGCACGCCGTCGCCACAACCCGCCCCGGCGTTGCGCCCCGACCAGGCAGCCGCTGACCACCCGGCCAATATCCTACTGGTCAATTTCATCCACCGTCTGCACGCCGCTCGGGGTGCCCAGGTGCTCGAACTCGGCACCAAGCGCAGCAGCCCGGACCGTTCAACCGTGCATCGCGCCTGGGCCGCCGCCGATGCGACTTATGTCTGCTCGGACTTTGAAGACGGCCTGGATGTCGATTTGCTTGCCGATGTCCACACGCTGTCGCAATCCATTGAACCCAACTCCCAGCATGCGGTGATCGCGTGTTCGGTGTTCGAGCACGTTCAACGCCCGTGGATTGGCGCGATCGAAATCGGCAAGGTCCTGCGCCCAGGAGGGCAGGTCTTCATCCAGACCCATTTCGCCTTCCCGATCCACGGCTATCCGTCCGATTATTGGCGGTACACGCGGGACGCTTTGGAGACGATTTTTGGCGAAGATGCCGGCCTGCGCGTCGTCGGCAGCGCCTATCAGTATCCGGTTGAACTCCACGCCCCCGAATTGCCGCCGCCGGACACCATCGAAGCGTACCTTAATGTCTGCGTTGTCGCCGAGAAGCCATTGTTATAGCGCCGCCTCCGGTTGCCTGCCGTTTGTAAGTCTGCCATATCCCAGCCGGATTAAGTTTCGGACAGAAGCGCGCGCGGCGCGGCCACGTCTGCTCACGAACAAATAAACGGAGGCAACCGAATGGCTTTGGCCAATTATCTGATCCTCGCCTGCGGGGTCATCGCCCTGCTCTATGGCTTGGTGACCACGCGGCAAGTTCTGGCGCAAGACGCCGGCAATGCGCGCATGCAGGAAATCGCGGCAGCCGTGCAGGAAGGTGCGGCGGCTTATCTTAACCGCCAGTATCTGACCATTGGTGGCGTTGGCATCGTGATTTTGGTGCTGCTCGCGTTCACCCTCGGCAAAGCTGTCGCTATCGGCTTCGCGATCGGCGCGATCCTGTCAGGCGTAGCCGGCTATGTCGGCATGAACGTGTCGGTCCGCGCCAATGTTCGTACCGCGCAAGCGTCGCGCCAGGGCCTCGCGGCCGGGCTTGATGTCGCGTTCAAATCCGGCGCAATCACCGGCATGCTGGTGGTGGGCCTGGGGCTGTTGGGCGTTGCTGGCTATTATTTGTATTTGCGTGCCGGCATGGCGCCAGGGGCGTCCGTGCGTCCGGTGCTTGAAGCCATGGTTGCCCTGTCGTTCGGCGCATCATTGATTTCAATCTTCGCCCGTCTCGGCGGCGGCATCTTCACCAAGGGCGCTGACGTGGGCGCCGATCTGGTGGGCAAGGTCGAAGCTGGAATTCCGGAAGATGACCCCCGCAACCCCGCCACCATCGCCGATAACGTTGGAGACAATGTCGGCGACTGCGCCGGCATGGCGGCCGATCTGTTCGAGACTTATGCGGTGACGATTGTCGCCACTATGCTGCTCGGCGCAATCTTCTTCACCGGTGCAGCGGCCGATGCGATGATGCTGCTGCCGCTGCAAATCGGCGCGGTCTGCATCGTGACGTCAGTGATCGGCACTTATTTCGTGAAACTCGGTGCCAGCAACAACATCATGGGCGCGCTCTACAAGGGCCTCATCGTGACTGGCGTGCTGTCGGCCATCGCAATTGCCGGCGTCATCAGCCAGACCATTGGCTTTAACGGCAGCCTGAAGATGACCACGGGTGCTGTCGTCACCGGCATGGGCTTGTTTCAATGCGCACTCGTCGGGCTCGGCGTGACCGGGCTTTTGGTGTGGATTACCGAATATTACACCTCGACCGAATACCGCCCGGTAAAATCCATCGCGCAGTCATCGACCACCGGCCACGGCACCAACGTGATCCAGGGTTTGGCGATTTCGATGGAAGCAACCGCGCTGCCGGTGCTGGTGATCTGCGTCGGCATCATCTTGTCCTACATGGTCGCTGGCCTGTTCGGCATTTCGGTGGCGGCAACCACGATGCTGGCGCTGGCCGGCATGGTCGTGGCACTCGATGCCTATGGCCCGGTCACCGATAATGCCGGTGGCATTGCCGAAATGGCCGAGCTTCCCCCCGAAGTCCGCAAGGTGACCGACGCGCTCGACGCGGTTGGCAACACCACCAAAGCGGTTACCAAGGGCTATGCGATCGGTTCGGCTGGCTTGGCATCGCTGGTGCTGTTCGCAGCTTATACGGAAGATCTGAAGTTCTACTTCCCCACAGTGACGGTCGATTTCACCTTGCAGAACCCCTGGGTTGTTGTCGGGTTGTTCATCGGCGGCCTGCTGCCATACCTGTTTGCGGCAATGGGCATGACCGCGGTTGGCCGTGCGGCCGGCGCGGTGGTGGTTGAAGTGCGTCGCCAGTTCGCGGCTATGCCGGGGATTATGCTTGGGACCCAGAAGCCGGAATATGGCCGCGCGGTGGATATGCTGACCAAGGCTGCGATCAAGGAGATGATCCTGCCGTCGCTGCTGCCGGTTGCCGCCCCGTTGGTGCTGTATTTCGTAGTCAAGGCTGTGGCTGGGCAAGGAGCCGCGTTCAGCTCGCTCGGCGCCATGCTGCTTGGCACAATCGTTACGGGTCTGTTCGTGGCGATATCGATGACCTCGGGCGGCGGCGCCTGGGATAACGCGAAGAAATACATCGAAGAAGGCCATCACGGCGGCAAAGGGTCCGATGCCCACAAGGCCGCGGTAACCGGCGATACCGTTGGCGATCCGTACAAGGACACTGCCGGCCCGGCGGTGAACCCGATGATCAAGATCACCAACATTGTCGCTTTGCTGCTGCTGGCAGCGCTGGCGCATATGGGCGGCTGATTTTCGTACCGGCTGGCTAATTCAACGGCCCCGTTGGCAACAGCGGGGCCGTTTGACGTTCCGGCATTTGCATGGTGCATTCAGCGCCAGCACCGTAAGGAAAACACCATGTCCGCCGTTACCGTTGAACACCAAGGCGCGGTGTCGATCATCCGCATTAACAACCCCGCCCGGATGAATGCCATCAGCAGCGCCGTCGCTGTCGAAATTCAGCAGGCGTTCGAGGATTTTGATCGCTCCGACCAGCGCGCCGCAGTGTTGTCATCGGTGGGCGACAAGGCGTTTTCATCGGGCGCCGACATCACCGATCTGCCGGAATTATGGCGGGCCATCCCCACCATGGGTTTCCATACCAATAAGCCGATCGTTGCCGCCACCACTGGCTGGTGTGTCGGTGGCGCTATCGTGATGGTGATGATGTGTGACCTGCTGGTCTCCTCCGAGGACACCATCTTCTACTATCCCGAAGCCAAGCTCGGCCTGACCGCCGGCGGCATCAGCAGCCTGGTTACCCGGATGCCGCATCATCTGGCGATGGAAGTGATGCTGCTCGCCCGCAAGGTTTCCGCCGCCCGCGCTTACCAGGTCGGATTCGTGAACGAGGTTGCGCCGAACGGGGAGCATGAGCGGGTCGCCATCGCGATGGCCCAGGAACTCGCCGGCATGGCACCGCTCGTGGTCAGCACGCTGAAGCGCTTCGTGAACGAGGAGATCATGACCAAGGGCCCGATTGAGCGCATGGTCGCGATCAGCCAGGACATCGGCCGGGTGCGTAGCAGTTCGGACATGCAGGAAGGTGTGGCGGCATTCAAGGAGAAACGGGCACCCAAGTTCACCGGACGGTAGAGCGTGCCAGCTTGTTAACTGGTGCCGCATCCTCAGGAGCTTTCATGTCCCATACTATCGCGATTGCGTCGTCCAACCACAGCGCCGGCCCCGTTGACACCGCATTGCGCAACCGCGCCATGCAGGTGATCCCCGGCGGACTCTGGGGACATTTGAACGCTGCCAATCTGCCGCCAGGATACCCGCAATATTTCACCCGCGGGCAGGGTAGCCGTCTGTGGGATGTCGATGGCCGGGAATATGTTGACCTGATGTGTTCCTGGGGCCCGGTTGTTCTGGGACATCATCACCCAGCCGTTGAAGATGCTGTTCAGCGCCAGGCCGCGTTGGGCGACTGCCTTAATGGCCCAGCGCCAGTTTTGGTCGAGTTGGCGGAATTGCTGGTTGGCATGATCCCGCACGCGGATTGGGCGATCATGTCGAAGAATGGCAGCGATGCGACGACAGGGTGCGTGACAATTGCCCGGGCGGCGACCGGCAAGCGCAAAATCCTGATCGCCAAAGGCAGCTATCATGGCGCGGTGCCGTGGTGTTCGCCGTCGGTGGTTGGCGTGACCGCCGAGGATCGTGCCCACGTTATCCAGTTCGAGTACAACGACATCGCGAGCCTCGATTATGCCGTCGATCAGGCCGGCGCCGACCTTGCCGCCATCATCGTGACCGCGTTCCGCCACGACATGAGCCGCGCGCTCGAAATGCCGACGATGGCGTTTGCACGCCGCGCGCGGGAAATTTGCGATATCCAGCAGGCTGCACTGATCGTCGATGATGTGCGGGCGGGGTTTCGCCTCGATCTTGGCGGATCGTGGGAGCCGTTGGGCGTGCAACCGGACATGTCCGCCTTCAGCAAGGCAATCGGCAATGGCTATGCGCTAGCGGCGATTGTGGGTAGCGACCGTTTTCGCCCTGCGGCGACCAAGATATTCACCACCGGGTCATTCTGGTGCGGCGCGGTGCCGATGGCGGCGGCCGTTGCAACGTTGACTGAGCTTCGGCGCATAGATGGACCAGGGCTAATGCAGAAGTTGGGAGAAAGGCTGCGATCGGGCATCGCTGACTTATCGGCCAAGTATGCCGTGCCAGTGATCCAAAGCGGCCCTGCGCAAATGCCGCTTATTCAATTCGAGGGCGATGCAGACTTCAGCACCGGCACGGCGTTTTGCGCGGAGGCGCTGCGCCATGGGACGTATTTTCATCCACGCCACAACATGTTTCTGTCTTGCGCGCACACCGAGGCGGATATCGACCTTGCGTTGCGGGCTGCTGAAGCCGGGTTTGCTATTATCGTCAGCATTTCCTGACGTCCAATTAAACACAAAACCGCCCGCGAACTGGAGTTCACGGACGGTTTTAGGATATATATGGTTGCGGGGACAGGATTTGAACCTGTGACCTTCAGGTTATGAGCCTGACGAGCTACCGGGCTGCTCCACCCCGCGTCGGTATTTTGGTGTGTGGTTGTTGGAAGACCTGGCGGCGACCTACTCTCCCGCGCCTTAAG
>JACMOQ010000159.1 GCA_014377905.1 Acetobacteraceae bacterium
AGCGTATCAAGGCCGAGCGCGGCCACCGTGCCAACCCCGGCATAGGTTAGGCGACGCACGCAATAGCCAGCAAGGTCGAACTGCCAGCGCCCGTCGCGGATGCCGTCAAGAAAGAACCGCGCATCGGCGGCATCGTGCGCCAGAACCGCGTCGCGCAGATCGGCCGCAACCTCGTAGGATGACTGGCCGATGCACGGCCCAACCACGGCCGCGATGTTGCCCGGCGTCGCACCCAGGCCGCACATGGCGGCAAGTGTGGACTCCAACACCCCACCCACCGCGCCGCGCCACCCCGCATGGGCCGCACCGACCACGCCGGCGGTCCGGTCGGCGAACAGCACCGGCGCGCAATCGGCGGTGACAATGCCCAGCGCAATCCCCGGCTGTGCGGTAACCGCCGCATCGGCGCGCGGCCCCTCGCCCGGCCTCCAGGCGATGGTGACCAAGGCCGTCGTATTGCCATGTACCTGGTTTAGCCCCACCAATGCCGCGGGCGCTGCCCCCAGCGCGCGGGCTGCGCGGGCGCGGTTTTCCAGGACATGCTCCGGCGCATCCAAACCGGAAAGCGAACAATTGAGGCTGGCGAACGGCCCGGACGACACGCCGCCACGCCGGGTGAAGAACCCGTGCGGGACCGACAAATCTGGGCTGGCAACAAACTCGGCGGTCATGCGGTAAATCCTGGCGGCTCGGGCAAAGCAGAGTGGCTGATGCATAGCACCTTGAACAGCCGCCCCATCTGGTCCGGCTCCGCCAGACGGCGGGCAGTGTCCAGCATCGCCGCCCCCCTGGCCGGCGGCAAGGTTCGCGCCAGAACACCCGTGCGCTGAAATAACCCCAGCCGCGTCAGGAACAGACCTTGGGCCAGCGGTCCGTGCACGGTGGCACCGGCGGCGGCATGGGCAAGCGCTTCAAAATCGACATGCGCGGTGAGGTCGGACATGCCCGGATTGGCCAGCGGATCGGCGTTGATGCCGCCGCGCAGGGCTTGCAGGCTATCGCCAGGGGCGGAGTGTTCCGGGCCGTAATCGATAAACAGGGCGGCGCCACCCTGGGCGGCGATCCGAGCAGCAAGCTTGGCAACCAAATCGGTCGCAACCTCGCCCACCTCCACCACATCACCATCCCGTAAGGGGGATTTAGTCCGCCATCTTTTGACGTGCGCGCACATGGCGGATTGTATCCGCCCTAAGGTGAAGGTCCCTTTTGCGACATACCGTTCTACCCAACCATCTTCTTGCCGGACAAATTGCCGGATCGGCAGAGCGTCCAGAAACTCGTTGGCCAGCAACACCATCGGCCCATCCGGCAACGCTTCAACCCTGTCATGAAACACCGCCTTTGGCACCGCCGCCGCCTGCACCGCCCGCAACCGGGGCGAGGTCTCCACCAAATGCACCCGCAATGCCGCCGCGAAATCTGGCGCCATCCGCCGGATTGCCCGCAGCGCGTCGGCCATCAAGGTTCCACGTCCGGGGCCGCATTCGACCAGCAGCACCGGATCGGGGGCGCCCATGCCTTGCCACACCACCGCCGCCCATAGCCCGAGCAATTCGCCAAACACCTGGGAAATCTCGGGCGCGGTGGTGAAATCGCCATAAGGGTCGTGCGCTGCATAGTACTCCGTATTGGCCCGCGCCATAAAATGGTCGAGCCGCTCCATTCAGCGCCGTGCCCGCTGGATCAACCACAACCCGGCTGCAAGCATCGGCAGCGACAGCAGCTGGCCCATGGTGGCGCCGGCAAACAGCAAGCCAAGAAAGGCGTCGGGTTCGCGGAAAAACTCGCCGGTGATCCGCGCAATCGCATAGCCCGTCAGAAACACTCCGGTGATCAGCCCGGAACGCGCCAGAATTGCGGTCCGCCGCGACAACACAAACAGCACCAGGAACAGGCACAGGCCCTCCATCAAGGCCTGATAAATCTGGCTCGGGTGGCGCAAGACCGGGCCACCGCCGGGGAACATCATCCCCCATGGCAGCCAATCCGGCGCTGGACGCCCCCATAATTCCCCATTGATGAAATTGGCAATGCGCCCGAACCCCAGCCCGATCGGCGCCGCCGGGGCAATCCGGTCGGCAAAGCTGAGCAACGAGATCTTCTCGCGCCGGCAAAACCACGCCGTCGCGATCGCCACCCCCAACATGCCGCCATGAAACGCCATGCCGCCCTGCCAGACCGCGAAAATACTCCACGGCTCGGCAAGAAACGCGGCAGGTTGATAAAACATCACATACCCGAGCCGCCCGCCGATCACGACGCCGAGCGTTGCCCAGGTCAAATAGTCATCGGCTTGCTGGGTGGTTGCAACGGTGGGTTCGCGTCGCACCAAAACACGCAACAACCGCCAGCCCAGCAACAACCCGAAAATATACGCCAGCGCATAATAGCGGATCAGCAGCGGCCCCAACTGGATCAGCACTGTCGGGTCAGGGAAAAGCCGGATTGTGAACATGAACAGAAGATCCCATATGCGGCAGGCGGACGAGGCGGTATAGGCCCGCGAGCGTCCGCAAGGAAGCGCGAACCAGGAGCAGACCAATGGCCGAACGCCCCCGTATTTTTGACGACCTTGCTGGCATGGCGGGCGGCGCGATCTCCGCGCTATCGGGCCTGCGCGAGGAAATCGAAGCCATGGTGCGCGCCCGCCTCGATGAAGCCGTCCGCCGCATGGAACTGGTGAAGAAGGACGAGTTCGAAGCGGTGGCCGAAATGGCCGCCACTGCCCGCGCCGGTCAGGAAGCCGCCGAGGCACGGATTACAGCCCTCGAAGCGCGGATTGCAGCGCTCGAAACCGCGCGATAACGACTTATCCTCAGATTTTATGTGAACATCGTGCCGCGGGTGCGAGATACCCACTTGCGGCACGGTTACCGCCATCGGTAGGCTAGGCATCGTAGGGGTACGCGTTGGCGACCACTACATCTCGTGGTGCGGCCCCGAACCGCGCCCTCTGGCCTTCCTCCGGTGTGGGAGACCCACTATGTCTGCGTTCACCAGCATTGAACACGAAATTGCCGCCAATCCGCTTGATGTGATGGAGCAGATTGTCACCAACAATGATTGGGCCTTCGACCGCCGCAATGACAGCGAAATGGCCGCCGAGGCCCCAGGCCAATGGTGCGATTACGGACTTTATTTCAGCTGGTCGCATGAAATCGCCGCGATGCATTTCACCTGCACCTTCGATCTGAAAGTCCCGGAACGCCGCCGCGGGGCGCTTTATGAATTGCTGTCGCTGGCCAACGAGAAACTCTGGATTGGCCATTTCGGCATGGATAGCGATGATGGCATGCCGCTGTTCCGCCATGCCGTGCTGCTGCGCGGCGCGCCGGGCGTGTCGGCGGAAAGCCTGGAAGATATGGTCGATATCGCCATCACCGAATGCGAACGCTTCTATCCAGCATTCCAGTTCGTGCTGTGGGGTGGCAAAACCCCAGCCGAGGCGCTTGCCGCGGCCATGCTGGAATGCGCCGGCGAAGCATGACCCAGACGAAAATCCCACCGATCCTGCTGGTCGGCTTCGGCAAGATGGGAGGTGCGATGCTGGCCGGCTGGCGTGAAGCAGGTCTTGCGCCGTCCATCGCGGTGGACCCGATGCGCCCGGCATCCCCCGGCGCTGAACTGACCGTGTTCGCCGATGCCGGCGAAATCCCGGCCGATTTCGCCCCAGCAGCCGTTATCCTTGCCGTCAAACCGCAATCGGCCGCGCAAACCTTGCCGCTGTACCGCCGCTTTGCCGGCCAAGCAGTGTTCCTGTCGATCATGGCCGGGCGCACCATCGCCGGCATGGAAAAATTGCTGGGCGAGGCCGCGATCATCCGCGCCATGCCCAACACCCCCGCCGCTGTCCGCCAGGGCGTCACCGTCGGTTGCCCCAATGCCCAGGTGACCGCCGCCCAACGCGCGCTCTGCGATCGGTTGCTATCGGCCATCGGTGCGGTGGCGTGGGTTGATGATGAAAACCTGCTCGATCCGGTTACCGCAGTGTCCGGCAGCGGCCCGGCCTATGTTTTTCTGCTTGCCGAATTGATGGAAAAGGCCGCGATCGAACAGGGCATTCCTGCTGATCTCGCCCGCCTGCTGGCGCGCCAGACTGTCAGCGGCGCCGGCGCGTTACTGGCCGCAAGCCCGGAGGAAACCGCGCAATTGCGGATCAACGTCACCAGCCCGAAAGGCACGACGGAAGCAGCCCTCCAGGTGCTGATGGCGCCGGATGCTTTGCCGAAAGCGCTGTCAGCGGCCATCGCGGCAGCGACCCAGCGTTCACGGGATTTGGCTGGGTAACGAAAATATTATAGGCTTGAGCCCCACCGCCGCGCTATCATGCCGCCATGGATGATACAGAATTCGACCGCACCCTGATCGCCGCGGCCTTCGACCGTGCTGCAACCGCCGGCTGGATTGGGTTGTCCGTGCCGGAAGCCGCGCGGGCGGCGGGGCTGGATATGGCCCGCGCCCGCGCCCGCATCCCCAATCGCTGTGCCCTGTTGCGTCGCTTTGGCACGCTCGCCGATCAGGCGGCGCTGGCCGGCATCGGCGATGGTCCGGTCCGCGATCAGCTCTTTGACATCGTGATGCGCCGGATCGACATTCTGCAAGCCCATCGCGGCGGGGTGCTCGCGCTGCTGCGGGCGCTGCCGTTCGATCCGGCGGCGGCGTTGGTGCTGGCGTCAGGCAGCCTCACCAGCATGTCCTGGCTGCTGCACGGCGCGGGCGTTGCAACCGGTGGCATCAAAGGTGCGTTGCGCTCCAAAGCCATGCTCGCGGTCTGGCTCTGGACCGTTCGCGCTTGGCAGGGCGACACCTCGGACGACCTTTCCGCCACGCTGGCCGCCCTTGATCAGGCGCTGACCCGTGCCGAGCAGGCCGAAGCGACTTTCGCCACCCGAACCCCGACCAAACCCCCGGAAGGACCCTAATATGGCCGATCAACCGTTCAACGCCGCGTTCGGACAGGCCCAGCAGCAAATGCAGAAAGCCGCCGAGGAATTTGGCCGCATGTTCAAGGCCGTGCCCGCAATGCCCGACATGGCTGGCGCGATGGCGAGCTATCAGCGCAACCTCGACGCCTTGGCCCAGGCCAACCGCATCGCGATCGAAGGCGTGCAGGCGGTGATGCGGCGCCAGGCCGAAGTCGTGCAGCAGACCATGGCCGAGCTCGCCGAAACGGTGAAAACCTTGTCCGGCGCCGGTATCGCCAAGGTCAATCCGGCCAAGAACGCCGAGGCCATCAAGGATGCATATGCCAAAGCCGTGTCCCATTCGAAGGAACTTGCCGATCTGATGCAGCGCGCCAATACCGAGGCGACCGAAGTGCTGCATAAGCGCGTCAGCGCGGCGCTCGACGAAGCCAAAGCCCTCGCCGGCAGCAAGTAGTTTCAAGCGCCCTGCCGGTTAAAATCGCCCCAACCGATAAGGCGTTGGATCAACCGCA
The DNA here is from genome assembly GCA_014377905.1 of Acetobacteraceae bacterium. Lineage (GTDB taxonomy): Bacteria > Pseudomonadota > Alphaproteobacteria > Acetobacterales > Acetobacteraceae > CAITOL01. The sequence goes on from JACMOQ010000159.1 coordinate 5,438, forward strand.
GGCGTGTCGCCCATCACCATATCGGCCATCAGCTTGCCCGCCCCCGGGCCGATTCCGAAGCCATGACCGGAAAAGCCGGTGGCCAGGAAGAAGCCAGGCACATCGGGGACCTGGTCGATAATCGGCACCGCGTCGGGGGTGACATCCATCAGCCCGCCCCAGCGATAGGCTTCACGCATCTCGGCAAAGCCGGGAAAGGATTTCACCAGCGCGTCGCGCGCCTCCTTGATAATCCCGTCATGCGGGACGGGATCGAGCACGCGGACGGTTTCGAAGGGTGAAATCGCATCAAGGGCCCAGGTTTTCGGGGTGCGCCATTCGGTCAAAAAGCGCGGCCCGAGGCGCAGGCGCAATTCGCGCCAGGCGCTGCGATATGACCCGGCGAACTTTGGCAGCATGCGGAAACTGTCGGGGGTGATGTCGGTAATCGCAGCATTGCGGCGGGCGATGGTGTAGCCACCATCGGCGCGTTTGCGGAAAGCGTAAACATCGTTGCCCGCCGAGGCTTCGGGTAGGCCATCGAGCTTTTGCGTCGCAAACACGCTGCCCAATACTTTGAGGATGGGTAGATCGAGCGCGCCGATCCCAGCTGACGCCATGTTGCCGGTGAACAGGCGGGACCATGCACCGCCCGCCAAAACCACGGTTTCGCAATCAATCCGGCCCAGTTCCGTCACCACGCCGCTGATCCGCCCAGCCTTGGTTTCGACGCCCCGCACCGCGCAATTGGTGAAGACCTTGCCGCCCGCCGCCTGGATGGCGCGGGCAATCGCCGGGGCCGCTTTTTGCGGCTCGGCACGACCATCGCTTGGGGTGTGCAGCGCGCCCGCGAAGGGGCGGGCGGCGCCGGGCAGGACAGCTTCTAAGTCACCAGGGCCGAGCACCTTGGACGAAACCTGGAACTGGCGGGCGCCTTCAAGCCAGGCTTCCTGCTGTTCAAGTTCCTTTTTGGTCTCGCACAGATAAACGATGCCACATTGCTTGAAGCCGGTATCGCCGCCGACCAGTTCGTTCATCTGGCGCCACCAGCGCAGGCTTTCGAGGCCAAGCGGGATTTCCGCCATGTCGCGGCCCATGACCCGGGTCCAGCCCCAGTTGCGGCCGGATTGTTCCGCGCCGATCGCGCCTTTTTCGCACAGCACGACGGGGATGCCCTTCCGGGCGAGAAACAACGCAGTCGATGTGCCGATAATGCCGCCGCCGATCACGACGACCGAGGTTTTCGCGGGCAGTTCGGTATCGCTCCGAAC
>JACMOQ010000160.1 GCA_014377905.1 Acetobacteraceae bacterium
ATCTGGCCGGTGGATTTCGGCACGATTTTCGCGGCATCGGGCGGCTTGCCGCTCCCGAAACGCTCACCCCAGCGCCAGGCCTATCGCTTGCAGGAACTGCCGCGCTGGCGCGATTTCCTCGGCATACCGATCAACATCAAGCCAGCCTTTTTCCCAACCTCGGAAGCCCTGTCATCTTCCTGCGTCATCGCCGTCCGTGAAACCATGGGTGATGCCCCGGCGATTCGCCTCGCCCATCGCGTGCTTAAGGCAGTGTGGGAAGACCAAGCCAATCCCGCCGATGAGGTTACGCTTGCCCGCCTGATCGGCGAGGTCGGGCTCGACTCCGCCAAAGTGCTGGCGTTGGGCGCCGATCCGCGGTGGACGGAAATGAAGGCAGCCAACACCCAAACCGCGCTGGATCGCGGGGTATTTGGCGCGCCAAGCTACGTGATTGGCGATGATATCTTCTGGGGCCAGGACCGGCTGGATTTCGTGCAACGACGCCTCGCGCGCGGTTAAGACCGCAGCGCCGCCACGCGGATGACATCGACAGTCACCGCGTGGTTCAGCGGCCCATGCCCCGCACCGAAGCCGGGGGCCGCGAAAATCGCCGCCTGCACATAGGCCCGCGCGCGGGAAACCGCGTCAACGAGCGCCATACCTTGCGCCAAGCCCGCCGCCGCCGCACTCGCCAGCGTGCAGCCGGTGCCGTGGGTATGGGCGGTGTGGATGCGCGCCGACCGAAAGGCAACCGTTGCCTCGTCCGTCACCAGCAGGTCGATCAGTTCGTCGCCCGGCAAATGGCCGCCCTTCAGCAGCACCGCGTCCGGTCCCATGGTCAGCAGCGCGGCCGCCGCACGGTGCATGCCGGCCTCATTGACGATGTCGATGCCGGTCAGCAGGCTTGCTTCGGGTAAGTTCGGCGTAAGCAACGTCGCCATCGGCAGCAGCAGGCGGCGCAGCTGGGCCACCGCGTCATTAGTGAGCAGCGATGCCCCGCCCTTTGCCACCATGACCGGATCAACCACCAGCTTCACCTTCGGGGCGTATTCGCGCAGCATGTCGGCAACCAAGGCCACGGTTGCAGCGTCACCCAGCATGCCGATCTTGATGGCGTCGGCGCCGAGATCATCCAGCACAACCTTGATCTGCTGGGCGATGAACGCACCAGGCACCATGTGCACGCCATGCACACCAACGCTATTTTGTGCGGTCAAAGCGGTGATCGCGGTCATCGCGAAACCGTTCATCGCGGTCACCGCCTTGATGTCGGCTTGAATGCCAGCGCCGCCGCCGGAATCAGATCCCGCAATGATCAGCACCCGGCCCTTCATGCCTGTGATCCACCATTTTCACCGGCTGCAACCTGGGCGATCACGTCGCACAGGCCATCGACCACCAAGGCCACCTCGTCGGCGGTCTCGCCTTCCGCCATGACCCTGATCACCGGTTCGGTGCCGCTTTTGCGTATCAACAGCCGCCCGCCCCCCGCCAATGCCCGCTCGGCCTCAACAACGGCGGCCTTAACCGCGGGATGGTCAAGCGGCGAAGGCCCACCAAAGCGCACGCTGCGCAGTTTCTGCGGTAAGCTGGTAAAAACCTGACACACCTCTGACGCCGGCTTGCCGGTTTCGACCAGCACCGCCAGCACCTGCAACGCCGCCAGCAGACCATCACCGGTGGTGGCGTAATCAGACAGGATCATATGGCCGGATTGCTCGCCACCGACATTAAACCCGTCAACACGCATCCGCTCCATCACAGAGCGATCGCCAACCGCGGTTCGATGCAGCGCGAGGCCCTTACTGGCAAGATGGCGTTCCAGCCCCAAATTCGACATCACCGTCGCGACCACCCCACCACCGACCAGACGCCCGGCGCGCGCGAACGAACACGCAATCAGTGCCAAAATCTGGTCACCATCGATAATGTTACCGAAATTATCGCAAAGGATCAGCCGGTCAGCATCACCGTCCAGCGCAATGCCAAGGTCGGCGCCGTGGCGACGCACCTCACCGGCGATAAATTGCGGCACTGTCGAGCCGCAATCGCGGTTAATGTTAAACCCGTCTGGCGACACTCCGACCCGAATGACATCAGCCCCGAGTTCCCACAACACCGTCGGCGCAACCTTGTAAGCCGCACCATGCGCGCAATCGATGACGATCTTCAGCCCGTCGAGCCGCAAGCCGCGCGGAAATGTGCTTTTGGCGAATTCAATGTAGCGCCCGCCTGCGTCATCAAGCCTGGTCGCCCGCCCCAAACGGGCCGGCCGCGCCAGTCGCGCTGCAAGATCGCCCTCCATCATCCGCTCAATTTCTGCTTCATCGGCATCGGATAATTTGTATCCGTCCGGGCCGAACAGCTTGATACCGTTATCTTCGAAGCTGTTATGCGACGCGGAAATCATCACCCCGAGATCGGCACGCAAACTGCGGGTCAACAGCGCGATCGCAGGCGTTGGCAGTGGGCCGACCAACGCCACGTCCATGCCCGCGCCAATGAAGCCTGCGACCAAAGCAGGCTCGATCATGTAGCCTGACAGCCTGGTGTCCTTGCCAATCACCACCCGGTGGCGATGGGCGCCGCGGGTAAAGCGCAGCCCGGCGACCTGGCCGAGCTTGAGGGCGATTTCGGCTGTCATCGGGGCGGTGTTGGCAGTTCCGCGGATGCCATCAGTTCCAAACAGGCGGCGGGTGGGCGGATGCGATTTGGCCATGAGGGACGATACCTTGGAATTCTATACTGGGGAGAGGCATCGCAAACACGTCATTGCGGGCAACGACGTGTTTCCAATGGCCAGGGTGATGGGAGGGCAAACCAATGGCAACGAATTTTCAAATATTTTTTCGTTATCGTCACAAAATAGAATCGCTGGCTTGGCGGCTCAGGCCTCGCCAAACCCGCATCGCCTGCACCGTTTCGGCGACATCGTGGACCCGTAACATGCTCGCGCCCTGCTGCACAGCCACCAAACCAGCAACGATTGAACCAGGAGCCCGCATTTTCGGGTCAACCTCCTCTGACAGAGCCCCGATGAAGCCCTTGCGTGACACGCCCACCACAATTGGGCAGCCCAGCCGGCTCAGCACGGATAGTCGCGGCAGCAGCGCGAGATTTTCAGCGAGACCCTTGGCAAAGCCGATCCCGGGGTCAATCGCAATGCGTTCGCGGGCAATGCCGGCCGAGACGGCAAATGCGATGCGTTGGGCAAGCTCGGTCGTCACATCCTCGGCAATATCGCCATAAGATTTGTGCGTCATCATATTCATCGGATTGCCGCGCATGTGCATCAGGATCACCTGACAATCCGATTTCGCCAGCACCCCGGCCGCTGCCGGATCGTGCCGAAGTGCGGAAACATCATTGACAATGCGTGCCCCAGCCGCCAGCGCCGCTGCCATGGTCGCGGCATTGCGTGTATCGACCGAAATGACCGCGCCTTCGGCCGCGAGGGCCGTAATAATCGGCAGAACTCTGGCCTGTTCGATATCAGGCAGCGTCGGCAGGGCGCCGGGCCGGGTGCTTTCACCCCCGATATCCAGAAGGTCAGCGCCGTCCGCCAGCATCCGCCGGCCAGCGGCGATGGCAGACGCCGCATCAAGATGCCGCCCGCCATCGCTAAAACTATCCGGCGTGACATTCAACACGCCCATCACAAGAGGCCTGTGAGGTGGCAAACCGGGCCATTCCATCGAAGGCTACCCCGGGAGAGGCGCCGCTCCCAAACCACCCGGCGGGGACACCGGCCGACCTGATTGAGGCACCGAGGCGCGTCGGGCTTCTGGCGCCGGATCGTCCACCACTTTACGCACCACTTTCTCGCCGCGCAGCAACTGGCGGATGTCGTCTCCTGACAGGGTTTCATGTTCAAGCAGGTTTTGCGCAATCGCGTGCAAATCCGCGAGGTGCTCGGTCAGGATGGTGTGCGCGGACTTATAAGCCTTGTCGATCATCATTTTGACTTCGCTGTCAATTTCGCGCGCAGTAGCTTCGGAGACATTCTTGTTTTGGGTCACCGAATGGCCAAGGAAGACCTCCTGACTGTTGTCGCCATAGGCGATCATACCGAGCGTCGGGCTCATGCCCCATTCGGTCACCATGCGGCGGGCGAGGTTGGTCGCCATCTTAATGTCGCCCGAGGCGCCGTTGGAAACCTTGTCCTCGCCAAAGATGATTTCTTCGGCGGCACGGCCACCCATCGCCATCACCAGATCAGACAGGCACTTGGCTTTGCTCATTGAATAGCGGTCACCTTCGGGCAGCGACATCACCATCCCCAGCGCCCGGCCGCGCGGGATAATCGTGGCCTTATGCACCGGGTCGCATTCCGGCAGATTGAGTGCACAAAGCGCATGGCCGCCTTCGTGGTAGGCGGTCATGGCCTTTTCCGCGTCCGACATCACCAGCGACCGGCGCTCAGCGCCCATCATTACCTTGTCTTTAGCCTGTTCAAGTTCCCACATCGCCACCACCCGCTTGCCCATGCGGGCGGCGAGCAAGGCAGCTTCGTTGACCAGATTGGCCAGATCGGCACCCGAAAAGCCGGGGGTGCCGCGGGCGATCACTTTCGGATCGACATCAGCCGATAGCGGTACTTTACGCATGTGCACGCGCAGGATTTTCTCGCGCCCGTTCACATCCGGGTTCGGCACCATCACCTGGCGGTCAAAACGTCCTGGGCGCAGCAAAGCGGGGTCGAGCACGTCGGGGCGGTTGGTCGCTGCGATCAGGATCACGCCTTCGTTGCTTTCAAAGCCATCCATCCCAGCAAGCATTTGGTTAAGACTCTGTTCGCGTGCATCGTTACCACCGCCGAGCCCCGCACCGCGATGCCGGCCGACCGCGTCAATTTCATCGATGAAGATGATGC
>JACMOQ010000161.1 GCA_014377905.1 Acetobacteraceae bacterium
CCGACACCCCCAGCATTCGGCACAGCGGCCTTAAAATCCGCCCGGCACCCGGCAGGGCTGCCAGCATTGCCTGCATCGCCGGTTCGGCCAGCAGGGCTTCCAACTGCAAGCCAAACGCTACCGCCTCGTAGCCAAGTTCCCGCACCAGCCACCCACGCCCAGACGGCAAGGCCGCCGAACGCGGACGGGCATTGTCGACAGAGCTAAGCTGGGATTTTTCAGCGGAGTCCGCCCGGGGCTTGGGAGGCCTCGCCGGGCGCAGCACCAAACGGTCAAAGCGGCGCGCTGTCCGGGTCAGCCGGGTCCAAAGCGGTATGATCAGCGCCACCAGATGTGGGAAGCGCAGAAACCGCCACGCCACCAGCGCCGCCAGCCCTGCCACAATCGCGCCAAGCCGCCGCGCCATTTCTGGGGCAGACTCCTGCGCGCTGGTGGGGATTGGCGTGAAATTGTTCATGGTTTGTTCGATAACAGGATCAAGTTACCGGCGCAAGGTTTTTCGTCATCCGCCCCGTCCGCTCGTCCGAATGGCCCTACGAAATTTCCTGGATCAACTTCCGCTTAATTGCCTCGGCGAAACTCTCAAAACTATTAATTTCAATGACAAAATTGCCCGGCCCGATCGTCACGTTTTCCCGGTAGTAATTCCCCAGCCCCCCCGGCGGATGGGTGTGCGCATACAGCCACGGCACGTCGCTGTCGTTGGCGAGCGCGAGGCCATTGATCACCACCCCCTGTTTAGCGGCGTCATCCCGCGCCTCGCTCACCGGGCGGCCAAGATTATTGGTGCCGTCGCCGCACACATCGATCACTTTCCGATCGGTGGCGATCGGAATGTTGGCCATCAGCTTCATCGCCTCATCAATGCCGGCGCTGATCGATGTGCGGCCACGAAATGACCGCGGTGCCGCCCGCATCGCCTCGGCAAAGGCACGGGCCGATGCCGCGTCCTTGATGACGGTCCAAGGCAGCACGGTGCGCACCTGAAAATCCGAGGCAAATTCGACATAGGCGACCAATATCTGCCCCAGCGCCCCGCCCTGGATCGCCGCATGCACTTTCGGGTCAGTAAAGGCAGCAAAATAGCCGTCTTTTTGCTTCTCGAATTGCTGATCATTGATGCTGCCCGACACATCATCCACCAGCACCAGCGCGACATCGACGCCCTCCTGCGCCCGCGCCTGGGGCGCTAGCATCAGCAGCGCAAACAGGAGGCAGAACATAAGCCTGGACATGACGGCAGCTCCGTCGTGGGGGCGAAGATGGGAGTGGAGCACAAAACCGGGGGATGCTGTCAACGATAACCAGCCAAACCTTGCCCCAACCCCGCATCTGCCCGATACATACTCCCTAAACGCCCCAAATCACGGACGCCTGATGACCCCCACGCCGCCCCCGCCCGATGCCCCGCGCCCCGATGCTCCCCGGTACGACTTCCTCGCCGCCGAATCGCGCTGGCAAAAAGCGTGGGATGCGCGCGGCACTTTCAAAGTTGAAGACGTCCCCACCGACGGCCGCCCCAAATACTACGTGCTAGAAATGTTTCCCTACCCCAGCGGCAAAATTCACATGGGGCATGTCCGCAACTACACCCTTGGTGACGTCGTCGCCCGCTACAAGCGCGCCCGAGGCTTCGCCGTTATGCACCCGATGGGCTGGGACGCATTCGGCCTGCCGGCTGAAAACGCCGCCCGGGAGCGCAAAATCCATCCCGGCAAATGGACCCACGACAACATCGCCGCCATGCGCACCGAATTGCAGCGCATGGGCCTGTCGCTCGATTGGGCCCGCGAATTCGCCACCTGCGACCCATCGTACTACGGCCAGCAGCAGAAACTGTTCCTCGATTTTCTCCAAGCCGGCCTGGTCGAGCGCCAGGAAAGCTGGGTCAACTGGGACCCGGTCGATGGCACCGTACTCGCCAACGAACAGGTCATCGATGGCAAAGGCTGGCGGTCGGGCGCGCCGGTCGAGAAAAAGAAGCTGAACCAGTGGTTCATGCAGATCACCAAATTCGCCCCCGATCTGCTGTCCGAGCTCAAGGAAATGGAGCGCTGGCCCGAACGGGTGCGCCTGATGCAGGCCAACTGGATCGGTCGCAGCGAAGGCGCGCGGCTCAGCTTCGATCTGGCCCAACCGCAAGCCGGGATCGATAAAATCGATGTTTACACCACCCGCCCCGATACGCTTTACGGCATGTCGTTTCTGGCCATCGCGGCCGAACATCCGCTCGCCACCATCGTTGCCGCGCGGAGTGAAGACGCCGCCGCCTTCATCGCCGAATGCCGCAGCCAGGGCACTTCGGAAGTCGCGATCGAAACCGGCGAAAAGCGCGGTTTTGATACCGGCTTGCGGGTCAAACACCCGTTCATCCCAGGCGTCACCACCCCGGTCTGGATCGCCAATTTCGTCCTGATGGAATACGGCACCGGCGCGATTTTCGGCTGCCCGGCGCATGACCAGCGC
>JACMOQ010000162.1 GCA_014377905.1 Acetobacteraceae bacterium
AGGTCGAAGATGGCGGGCAGATCAGCGGGCAGATCGAGATGATCACCGCCGCCGCACCCGATGAGGTTGCCGGTCGCGATCCCGCCGCATGATCGGCGCGCGCTGGTTGGTCATGGCCCTGCTGGTTTCCGGCTGTGCGGCACCGGGCGTGGTTTCTGACAACCAAACGGCAGCCCTTGACGCGCGGATTGCGCGCCTACCGCCGCCGGACAAAATTGCCGGGCTGGTCGGCACCCACCCGGACCGGATGCTCGCAACCCTTGGCCCGCCGATCCTTCGCCGCCGTGATGGCATGGCTGAGGTCTGGCTTTACGCCGCCGGTCCGGACTGCAAGGTCGATCTGGTGTATTACCGCGACGGTGAAAACCTGACGCTTGCCCTGGCGCAGATTCGCGGCGAAACGAAAGCCGAAGCGGCGTGCCTCCGTCAGATCGCGGCGTTACCGTCCAAGTAGCACCAGGCCGACGCCGCCAACCACCAACACCAGGCCAAGAATATCGGCGCGGCGCAGTTTTTCTTTGAGGTAGAAGCGACTGAACCCCAGGGTAAACACCATTTCGATCTGACCGAGCGCACGCACCAGCGCCACCGGCGCCAGGGCGAAGGCGGAAAACCACGCGGCCGAACCGCAGGCGGATAGCGCTCCCACCCACATCGAACTGCGCCAGGTGGTGAAAGCGAGGCGGAGTTGTGGCGGTTCGCGCCACATGATCCATAGACCCTGCATCAGCGTCTGCAAAACATTGGTCACCACGAGGGCAAACACCGCCTTGGTTATGATCCCAAGATCGCCGCCGCCGATATCACCCAGCGCGCGATTGCCATCTTTGATGAAAATGGCGGTGAACGCGAAGCACAATCCGGTGCCAAGGCCGCATAAAGCCGCTGGCTGGAAGGTGGCGCGCAGCAATTCATTGGCTTTCAACCCACGCCCGCCCAGCGACAAGGTCAAAACGCCGACGACCCCAATGCCGATACCGACGAGTGCGATCGGACTGAGCGCCTCGCCCAGGATGATCCAGGCCATGATCGCCCCTTGCACGGCCTCGGTCTTGGCATAGGCGGTGCCGACCGCGAAATTGCGAAAGCCAAAAGCCATGATCAGTAAGGACGTGCCGATGATCTGGAGAAAGCCGCCAATGATGCAATCGGCGAGGAAGCGAAGGTTCGGCACCGGCATAGCGGTGCCCGAGATCGAATGCAGCACCCAAAATAGCACCAGGCCGACTGGAACCGCGTAAACATAGCGCACAAAACCGACCGCATTGACCGACATCCGGCCGCGCAGGCGTTGTTGCAATGCCGTCCGCCAGCTTTGAAACAGCGCGGCGAAAATCGTAATCGGAATCCAGATATCGATCACGGCACGGCGGCCAGCTTATCGCGATAAATCCCGGTCCTTAGAATGCCATCGATGCCCACCATGCCGCGATACATGCCCGAACAGTTGAACGGCATCGCCACATTGCCCGCCGCATCGATCGCAATCAGCCCGCCCGAGCCGCCAACCGCGCCGAGTTCGGTCACCACCTGATCCGCCGCCACCGCAAGCGACAGGCCGAGATAACGCATCCGGCTGGCGATCTCGTGTGCGGCCATCCAGCGAATGAAATATTCGCCCGCCCCTGTCGCCGAGACCGCGCAGGTCGCATTATCGGCCCAGGTGCCAGCGCCGACCAACGGGCTGTCACCCACCCGACCCGGCGGCTTGCCGGTCATCCCACCGGTTGAGGTCGCGGCCGCAATATTGCCGGCCTGATCCCGGGCGACCGCACCGACCGTGCCGTGCTTTGCCGCATCGTCGCGGGTATCGGCGCCAGATGCTGCGCGGCGGGCGAGTTCGTCCTGCAAATTCTGCCAGCGTGCCCCGGTATGAAAATACTCCGGGCCTTCCCACGTCAGGTGCTTGTCGCGCAGGAAATCGAGCGCGCCCTGGCCCATCAGCAACACGCTTTCGGACCGCTCCATCACCGCGCGGGCCGCAAGGATCGGGTTACGCGGCCCGAAAATGCCAGCCACCGCCCCGGCGCCACGATCCTGGCCGCGCATCACTGCGGCATCCATTTCCTGCTTGCCATCCGACGTATAGACCGCGCCGCGCCCGGCGTTGAACAGCGGATCGTCCTCCAGCGCCATTACCGAGCTTGTGACCGCGTCGACCGCGGTTCCGCCATCGGCGAGAACGTCATGCCCAGCGCGCAATGCGGTTGCGAGGCCGGTGCGATAGGCGGCTTCGCGGGCGGGCGTCATGGTGGCCGGGTTGATGGTGCCGGCGCCGCCGTGGATCGCGAGGGTAAACATTTTGAACTCCGGAGAAAGAACGCAGGGTGGGTAGGCACTTGCACCACCCACCCTACAAAAACGCAAGCAAGCCAGACCTGCTTCTGCCACCCCGGCCAACCACCGTCTCCGCCGCCACCAGCGCATCAAGCACGGCTTCCTGGGTTACATCCGCGACCGCCTGAAACAGCAGATCAATCCGATTTTCGGCCATGATGTGCTGGGGTAGAATATCGGTCGTCGCATCGTGTGGCACGCGGTTGGCAGTGGTGAAGCCGAGAAACACATCGCCGCTGCCATGGCCCCAGAACGAACCCAGCCGAGCCAGCCCGGCCCCCGCGCGGCGGATCACCCGGCGCAACTGGCGGTGGTCGAGCGGCACATCGGTTGCCAGCACCACGATCACCGAGCCGCGTTCAGCGTCAGGCGGGGTGGCGGGGTATACAATGCGGCCATCGGGCAAGCGCAAATCCCCGGCACGGCCGAAATTGGCCAGCACCAGGCCGCCGATACAATGTTGGGCGCCGTCCAACGTGACCATGCGCGACGACGTGCCAATGCCGCCCTTAAAACCAAAACAGCTCATGCCGCGGCCCGCGCCGACCGCGCCGCTGGCGAAATCTGGGCTGG
>JACMOQ010000163.1 GCA_014377905.1 Acetobacteraceae bacterium
CCGGACAATGCCGAACTCGACGACGCGGCCTTCGCAGCCATGCAGCCAGCGCGGACCTTGGTGCCCGCAATCGTCGCTGCCCATGCACGGCGCAAGCGCGGACCGCAAAAGCGTCCGACTAAGGAGCTCATTTCCCTCCGCCTCGATCGTGAACTGGTCGATGCCCTCCGTGCCTCCGGCGCCGGCTGGCAACGCCGCGCCGGCGAAATGCTGCGGAAGGCGCTGCTGATCAAATAACCCCCCTTCCACCCAGGTTCCCTCAAATGCGAAGATCACCGCATTGGAGGGTCCTGCCCATGAAACGTCGCCATCTGCTTGCCGCAAGCCTCGGCCTTGCCATGCCCTCCGTCGCGCGGTCTCAGGCCGTGCGCACCCTGAAATTCATCCCGCAATCCGATGTCACCGTGGTCGATCCGATCTGGACGACCGCCTACAACACCCGCAACCACGCCTTTATGGTGTTCGACACGTTGTTCGGCATGGACAGCGCCTATCAGTTCCAGCCGCAAATGCTGGAAGGTTTCACCGCCGAACCCTTGCTCTGGCGCCTTACGTTGCGCACCGGCCTGCGCTTTCATGACGCCAGCCCGGTGCTCGCCCGCGATTGCGTCGCCTCAATTCGGCGGTGGGCGGTGCGCGATGCGCTCGGCGGGGCATTGATGGCGGCAACAGACGAACTTACTGCCCCCGATGACCGCGTTATCCAGTTCCGCCTCAACAAACCGTTCCCGCTGCTGCCGATGGCTTTGGGCAAAACCTCCACCCCGATGTGCGCGATGATGCCGGAGCGTCTGGCGCTTACCGATCCGTTCAAGCAGGTCAGCGAGATCATCGGCAGCGGCCCGTTTCGGTTCAAGGCCGATGAGCGGGTGTCCGGCGCGCGGGGGGTTTACACACGCTTTGCGGATTACCGCCCGCGCGAAACCGGCGCGCTTGGCTGGACCGCCGGCCCCAAGATCACCCATTTCGATCGGGTTGAATGGGTGGTGATCCCCGATGACGGCACCGCGGCCGCCGCCCTGCAATCGGGGGAGGTTGACTGGTGGGAACTGCCGCCGTCCGATCTGATGCCGGCGTTAAAGCGCAACGGCAAAATCAGGGTCGAGATCAAGGACCCAACCGGCGTCATCGGGTTCCTGCGGATGAACTGCCTGATCCCGCCCTTCGACAATCCCGCCATTCGTCGCGCATTGATCGGCGCGGTGGACCAGCAAGATTACGTCACCGCGATTGCCGGCACCGATCCGGCCAATTGGCGCACTGGGGTTGGCGTGTTCTGCCCCGGCACCGCGATGGCGTCCGACGCCGGGATGGACGCGCTGACCCAGAAGCGCGACTTGGCGGGCGTTGCCGCCGCGATCAAGGCCGCCGGCTACACTGGCACGCCGGTCGGGCTGATGGTCGCCACCGACACAAATTATCGCAAAGCCATGGGCGATGTCGGGGCCGCGATGATGCGCAGCGTCGGCATGACCGTCGACTACCAGGCGGTTGATTGGGGCACCGTCCTGCGCCGCCGCGAAAACCGTGGCCCGCTCGACAAGGGCGGCTGGAGTGCTGTGTTCACCACCCTGTCCGGCCTCGATATGTCCAATCCATCAGGGCATTCGTATCGTGGCACCGGGGAAAAAGCCTGGTTTGGCTGGCCCACCGCGCCAAAGCTCGAGACCCTGCGCGACAGCTGGATGACTGCGCCCGATGACGCCAGCCGCAACAGGCTTGGCGCTGACATCCAGCGCCAGATGCTGATTGACGCGCCGCATATCCCAATCGGCCAATGGTTCCAGCCGGTTGCTTATCGGGCTGGATTGGACGGGATGGTGAGTGGGTTTCCGATCTTTTGGAATGTGAGGAAGACATAGTGAGGGTCTTCCTTGTTTGAAAACAAAGGAACTGTGCGGCCCACCCTCACCACGTTATCGTCGGCCCGGGGTGCCTTTACGGCACCAAGATCATTTCAGGCCAGGACGTTTGGCGCGGAACGGGGTTGCCTGCTCGAACGCGTCAGCGACCTGGAACAGTTTTGCTTCCTGGAACGGTTTGGCCACGATCTGGATGGCCACTGGCAGTCCGCCCACGCCGAAGCCGGAACAAATTGCCATCGCCGGCCAGCCGAGCACGTTGAACGGTGCGGTGAAGCCGGGCTTGTCGGCATTGACCCATAATGCCATGCCTTCGATGCGCGGCGCCTCGGCCTGGGCGCCGGCGGTGATCAGGATGTCGATCCCCTTGGTCGCCTGCGCCACGATCGTGCAAAGCTCCGCCCGGCGCCGCAAGGCCTGGACATAATCCGCGCTTGTCATCAACGCGCCCATCGCCAGCCGCAACCGTAACCGTTCGCCGTAATCATTGAAGCGGGTTTTCATCCACGGCTCATGCACGGCATAGGCTTCGGACGTAAGAATAATCGAGCAACACGCCTGGAATTCAAAAAGCGACGGCAGCACGACATCGACGATCTCCGCCCCTTGCGCTTTCCAGACTGCGAGCGCGCCATCAATGCCTTTCTGCACCGCGTCCGACACCGGCGCATCGGTTTCGTGCCAGTGCCGCACGACGCCGATTTTCATTCCCTTGGCGTCACGGCCCAGCCCGGCCGAGAAATCCGGCACTGGCCGGTTGGCGGATGCCGGATCGGCCGGATCGTATCCGGCCATGGTTTGCAGCAGGATCGCGCAATCTTGCACCGTCCACGCCATCGGCCCGGCATGGTCTAAGCTTTGCGACAGCGGCTGAATACCAACCCGTGAACACAGCCCGTAGGTCGGCTTGATCCCGGCGATCCCGCACAAGGCTGCCGGCCCGCGGATCGAGCCACCGGTATCGGACCCGGTGCCACCCAGGATCATGCCGGCGGCAACCGCGGCCCCGGTGCCGCTGGACGACCCGGAGGTGAAATGATCCGGGTTCCAAGGATTGCGCGCCGGCGGCCAGGGCAGATCGAAGCTCGGCCCGCCCATGGCGAATTCATGTGTCGCGAGTTTGCCCAGCATGGTGATGCCGGCCTCGGCCAGCTTGGCCACGGTCATCGCATCTTCGGTCGGCACATAGCCTTGCAGCAGCTTGGAATGCGCGGTCGTTGCGATGCCTTTGGTGCCGTAAATATCCTTGTGCGCGATCGGAATGCCATCAAGCGGCCCGCGCGCGTTGCCCGCCATGATCCGCGCTTCGGCCGCGCGTGCGTCAGCCAGCGCCCGTTCCGGCGTGGTCGCGATAAAGGCGTGCAGGGTGCCATCGAGTGCGGCAATTTTGTCGATGCAGGCCTGGGTGAGCTCAACCGGCGACAGCTTGTGTTCGGCGAACAGCTTAGCCGCTTGGGCAATGGTTGGGGTTTCCATCAGATTTCTTCCGTGCCGAAAACATCAGGGCGGAAAATATGGCCCGGCTCGGCCTCGCGTCCGCGGCCATAGAGCCTGACGCGATCAAGCTGCGGGGCCATAAACGTCCAGCCTTCATGCAATTGGTCGATCTGGGTCGGGGTCAAGGACAGGCCGGCATGGCGCAGCAGCGCGTCCATATCGTTGCGGGGGGTGACTGCCATCGGAATATCCCTTCGATTTTGCTGATCCGTTATGGCAAGCATAGCATAAGCCGCGCCGGCGTCACGATCATCGACCTGCGCGATTACGCTGCCGGCAGGTCCTCGACTTCCGACAGCACCGCCTCCTCGGCCGCCAGGTGCAGCGCGATGATCGCGTCGAGCCCGTAGAGCAGGCGCTGGGCCTCCTGCTGTTCGGCTGGCGACGGCGGGGCATCGTGCGCGCCGTCGGTGAGGGCTGCGAAGCGGCGGATCAGGTTGCTGGTTTCGGTGTGGATTTGATGCAGCGTCCCCAACGGATCGCGGCCACCCAATCTGGTCGCCAGTTCGGGGAACACATGGCGCTCCTCGGCCGCCTGATGGCTGAGCAGCAGGCCGGACAGGTCGGCATTGATCGCCGCCAGCGTGTCCCACCCGACCTCCCCCGAGCCGATCCGGTCGGCGGCACTGCGCATACGCGCCAGCAATTCGCGCATCCGCAGATGCTCATCAAGCAGCTTGCCGAGGGCTGCGCGGTCAGTCAGTTGCGCGGGCCTGAAGGTGCCGCTGAGGGCGCGCAGCGCGTTGAGGATAACCGCGACGTCAATCGCTTCCTGCAGGATTGCGCCGGCGACCGGGGGCAAATAGCCGGCGGCGGCGAACCCCATTGCCGCCACCGACAACCCCATCCCCACCAAGACCGATTGCAATGCGATGTAGCGGGTGCGTTTGGCGATCATCCGGGCTTCGGCGACGCGGTCGAACCGGTCCACAAGCAGCACCATGTCAGCGGCCTCGGCGGCTGCCATCGCGCCGCGCGCGCCCATCGCGATCCCGACATCGGCCGCGGCCAGCGCCGGGGCATCATTGATGCCATCCCCGATCATCACTGTGACGGCCGCGTTGTGCTCGGCCTTGGCGACGGCAATCTTGCCGGCAGGGTCACGTTCGGCAAACACCGCGTCGAGCCCGAGCGCGCTGCCGATTGCCTCGGCGCTGATCGATCGGTCGCCGGTGACCAGCACCATCCTGGTGATCCCATCCTGGCGGAGATCGCGCAGCGTCCGGGGCACCTCGGGGCGCAGAGTATCGGCCAACAGCAAGGCGCCGGCGATCACCCCGTCGATTGCGACCCAGGAAACCGATGCCGCCGCCGCCGCCAGACGCACCGTGGCGCCACTGCTGGGTGGCGGCACGCCTTGGGCCTGCAACAGGCTGGCAGTGCCCACGATGACTGCGTGGCCGTCCACGGTTCCTGCCAAGCCGCCACCGTCAATTTCCACCACTGCTTCGGGTGCGGACAGCACAAGCCCCTTTGCCCGCGCGGCGGCAACAATGGCGGCGGCCATGACATGTTGCGAATGCTGGTCAAGCGATGCCGCCAATTGCAGTATTGTGTCTGCGGAATGGTCGCCAACCGGCTCGACTCCGGTCACAACCGGGGTGCCGCTGGTCAAGGTGCCGGTTTTGTCGAACAGCACCGTTCGCGCCCGGGCCAGCCGTTCCAGCACCCCACCGCCCTTGACGATGATGCCGCGCGATGCCGCGCGCGACACACCGCAAATCAGGGCAACCGGGGCTGCCAGAATGAGGGGGCAAGGTGTTGCCACCACCAGCACCGCAAGCGCGCGCAACGGTGTTCCACTCAGCCACCAGGCGGCGCCCGATACCACAACGGTAACGGCGAGAAAGCCGAGCGCCCAGGTATCGGCGAGCCGCGCCATCGGCGGGCGTTCCGCTTCGGCAGACTGCACCAGCCGCACCACGGCGGCGAAGGTGCTCCCTTCGGCAGTGGCGGTCGCGGTAAGCTCGAACGGACCGCCGGCGTTGACCACGCCGCTGCGCACCGCCCCACCCTGGGCGCGGGTAACCGGCATCGGTTCCCCAGTCAGGGCAGCTTCGTCGAGGGTGGCGGACGCGGTCGCGACCACGCCATCGACCGGAATGCCCTCGCCGGGTTTGATCAACAGCCGGTCACCGGGCGCGACATCGCCGACCGAG
>JACMOQ010000164.1 GCA_014377905.1 Acetobacteraceae bacterium
CCCACCGGCATCGCACCGGCCTTGTCGCGCAACTCGGTCAACAACCGCACCGCCAATTTCGGCCCTACCCCTGGCGCACGGGTCAGGCTTGCCCGGTCGCCCGACTGGATTGCCCCAATCAGGTCGCGTGGCGACAGCGCCGATAAAATCCCCAACGCCACCTTGGCGCCCACCCCTTGCACCGTGGTCAGCAAACGAAACCAGTCGCGTTCAGCGGACTCGGCAAAACCGAACAACTGGATGGCGTCTTCACGCACCTGGGTTTCGATCAGCAGGCTGGCGGTCCCGCCGTCTTGCAAGGCCGACAAGGTGCGGGTCGAAGACTGTACAAGATAACCGACGCCGTTCACGTCAACGATGCAGCGATCGGCTTCAAGCCCTTCGATGCGGCCAGTCAGTTTGGCGATCATCGCGCGGCCCCGCCCTCGCTCATCCTGCCCTCGCCACCAACATCGCATGCTCGCGCCGATGCGCATGGCAAATCGCCACCGCCAGCGCGTCCGCGGCATCGGCGCGCTTCAGGGTCGCGCCCGGCAGCAGCCGGCGCACCATCAACGCAACCTGGGCTTTGTCCGCGCCGCCAGTGCCCACCACCGCCATTTTCACCGATTTGGCGCCGTATTCGGCGACCGATATTCCGAACAAAGCCGGCGCTAGCAATGCCACGCCGCGCGCATAGCCGAGCTTCAAGGTCGCGGCCCCGTTGACGTTGACATAGGTTTCCTCGACTGCGGCCTCTTCCGGATGATACGCCTCAAGCAACGCCGCCAGCGCGTCATGCAGCAGCTTTAGCCGCGTCGGCACCGGCGTCGCGGCATCCGTCGCGATCACCCCGTCAGCCACGTGGCGCAGCCGGTTGCCCGACGCTTCGACAATTCCCCAGCCGGTAAAGCGCAGGCCGGGATCGATGCCGAGGATGCGGACAAAATTCATGCCGAAAGCTTTGCCATGACAGCATCGGGGATGTCGAAATTGGCATAGACGTTCTGCACGTCGTCATTATCCTCAAGCACGTCGAGCAGCTTCAGCACCGAGGCCGCCTTGCCCTCGTCGAGCGTGACCGCCACATTCGGTCGCCATTCCAATTTGGCCAGGTCGGCGACTCCGAACCGCGCTACGAGCGCGTCGCGCACCGCGAAGAAATCATCGATCGACACCGTGATCTCGTGCCCGTCCGCGCTGGTTTCAACGTTTTCCGCCCCCGCCTCGATCGCTGCTTCCAACATCGTGTCCTCATTGCCCACGGTTGGCCCATAGCGCACGACGCCGAGCCGGGAGAACATAAAAGCAACCGAATTGGTTTCACCCAGCGCCCCACCGCTTTTGGCAAAAGCGGTGCGGACCTCGGAGGCAGTGCGGTTTTTGTTGTCGGTCAGGCTTTCGACGATTACCGCCACGCCCGCCGGGCCGTAACCTTCGTAACGCATCTCGAAGAAATCCTGATCGCCACCGGCGCCGGTCGCTTTCTTGATCGCGCGGTCGATGGTATCTTTCGGCATGTTCTGCTGGCGGGCCGCGATCATCGCCGAGCGCAGACGCGGGTTCAACGTTGGGTCGGGCAGTCCGAGCCGGGCCGAGACGGTGATCTCTCGGATGATCTTGGCAAATATGCGTCCGCGCTTGATGTCTTGCGCGCCTTTGCGGTGCATGATGTTTTTGAACTGCGAATGACCCGCCATCGCTTGGCCTCCTGACTATGCTGCGGGCGGTTTGTGCGTCCCGGCCGGGATTTGCAAGACCAGCCGGCGTGAATCATTCAGCGGAGCCTGCCATGACGCCCTTCACCCTTGATGCCGCAAGCCTGCCGATCACGATCACCGCGCTGGTCATTGCCGGTTGGGCCGGGAGGGACGCCGCCGCCGTTCAGCACCACATCGACGAACTGGCCGCAATTGGGGTGAAGCCGCCGCGCGTGACGCCGCTGTTTTATCGGGTCGGCGCCGGCCTGCTGACGACTGGGCCGGCAATTGAGGTCGCCGGCACAGGATCGACCGGGGAAGCCGAAGCAGTGCTGATCGGCCATGCAGGCGAAATGCTGGTCGGCGTCGGGTCCGATCATACTGACCGAATGGCTGAGGCCGCGGGGGTTACGTGGTCCAAACAAATGTGCCCCAAGCCGGTCAGCGCGGAGCTGTGGCGCTATGCCGATGTGGAACCACACTGGGATCGGCTCGAACTGTCGTCGCTTGTGTTGCAAAATGGCGTCTGGCGCGACTATCAGCGCGGCGCGATGACCGGTCTGCGCCATCCCGACGATCTGGTGGCCCGTTACACCGGCACCGCCCGCCTGGACGACGGCACGGCGATGTATTGCGGCACCATGCCGGCGATCGCGCCGATCAGCTTCGCGCAAGCGTTTGCCGCAACCCTGTTCGATCCGGTTCTTGGTCGGACATTGGTGTGCCGCTACGCGATCCTTGCGCTGCCACTGGCCGATTAACCGCCAATGTCTCTAACCCGGCATGGGCGCCTGTCTGCACGTCGTCCGGATGATGCTGGCGGAAACGGACTCCGCATACATCCAAATTGAGGCCGACTCGCCAACCTGCATTTGGCGACGTTGGTCGCCTCGTTCACCGCAGCGCCCGAGGGCGCGGCCGCGCTGACCAGATACTCAAGGCTCCCGGCATGGTGGGCGGAGGTCGACAGCGCCATAAAGCCACTGCCAGCCCTTGAGCGTGATCCGTTCAGGTTGAATCGGCATATGCGCTCTAAAGTCTTGTTTTCACGATCATCTTCATCCAATCGAAAAGGCAAGCCGATCGGATCGTGCTCTAGCTCGGAACAGGGCTCGACTTTGCCACCGCAACGTGGGTGATTCTACGGATAGCAAACCAGACGACGCCCGC
>JACMOQ010000165.1 GCA_014377905.1 Acetobacteraceae bacterium
CCAGGGTCCAGAAGAAAATCAACGGCGTATCCGGCGTCATCGTCACCGTGCCGATGCCCAGCAACAAGGTCGCGTTTAACAGCAGCGCAGCCACCAGCCCGCGCCGACGATCACCGAACATATCCTGTCCGGCCTGCACCAGCAGCCAAGCGCCCAGCAACGCCGAGAGCGGCCCCAACAGCCGCACCCCCAACGCGCCATCGCCGGCGAGCGCGGTGCCGGCCCAAATCCACAGCGCCACCATCGGCGGATGGTCGAGATAGCCCGGCGCCAACGCGCGCGACCACACCCAATAATAGGCTTCATCGGCCGATAATGGTGCACTGCCCGCGACCGCCAGCCGCACCAATGTCAGCGCGGCGAGCGTCAGCCAGACCGCGCGTTCAAAGCTCAGAGCGGCACGCCGGCAAGGCTGCGACTGGTCCGGATCGTCTGCAGGGTCTGCACCCGGGCGACATTGGCAGCCCCCGTCAGCCGGGTGGTGAGCTGGTTTTCATGGGCGGTGTCGCGCGCCACCAGCTTCAGCAGAAAATCGCCGCCACCGCGGATCATGTGGCATTCGCGCACCTCGGGCCAATCGGCGACCATGGTTTCAAACCCTGTCAGCACGGTTTCCTTCTGGCTTTCCAGCCCAACCACGGCAAAAAATGTGATTTCCCAGCCGAGTTTCTGCGGGTCGGAATCGGCGTGATAGCCGCGGATGATGCCGGCTTCCTCCAGCCGCCGCACCCGGCGCAGGCAGGGCGGCGCGGATATCCCGGCGCGGCGGGCGAGCTCGACATTGGTCATCCGCCCGTCGTCCTGCAATTCGGCAAGAATGCGGCGGTCGATAGCGTCGAGCGCCTGAACGTCGACGGCTGATGTTTTCATAAGGACGAGACTTCCGGTCGCAGGCGTGGCTTGAGGCGAAATATTATTCCACTACGCCCGCTTCGCAAGGGTTGATACTGCGGCGGAGTTTATTCGACAATGCGCGCAATGCCGCCGTTGCCGATGGCTTTGGCGTCCTGATCAATCGCGCTGATCGGCACACCGCTTTGGGCAAGCGCAACAGCGATTGCTCGGCTACGGGCGAGTGCGAGGTCAAGTGCGGCAGCCTGGGTTGCAATATCAGCCGCTTGGGCATCGCCAAAGCCCGCAACCTGGACCGCCCGGCCCGCGCGTCGCGCCGCGAGCGCGCGCAACGATGCCATCGCGTCGGGCGGCAGGGCCGCTGACCCGGGTGCGAATGCAACGGCCACAGCTTGGCCTGCTGCCACCAAGGCGGCGGCCGGCGCGGGAGCGGCAGGCGGCGCCAAGGGCGGTGGTGCTGGCACCGTTATCCCGCCCAGCCCTGGCAGACTGGCCTGGGTCGGTGGGCTTGCCGCCATCGCCGGCATTGCAGCGGCATCGGCGGTCGCAGGCAGTGGCAGGCCAACCGCTGCAACCGCGGCACGCGGGGCAGCGCTTGGGGCCGCGGGCAATGGGGCGGATGCCGCCCCCATCGTCGCCGCCTGACTGTCCTGGACTGGCCCGAGTGGCAGACGGCGTGCAGTAGGCGGAATGGTTTGACTATTCGCGTAGGTGGCATTGGCATGATCTGCAACCAAACCGGCCGCAATCTGGCTGCGGGTGGCAGGCGGGGTGACCACCGGACGCTGCGGAATATTGGCCAGATTGGGGAACGGCGCGTTGGCATTGGGCGGCGGCGGCCGATCCGCGGCCAAGCGCCCGCCATCAAGCTGCTGCCACCACGCCGCCGGCCCGCCACTGCCCGCCCCGCCACTGCCTGCCCCGCCGCAACCTGTCAGCAACAGGCTGGCGAGCAGCACTGCGCCCACCCGCGACCCTTGAACCCGCTCCGCCATCGCGCTAGATGCCGGCCCACCAAGGGACAGGCGTGTAACAGAAAACGCGCTTTGAACTCTCATAACTGCTATACCTTTTGCCGCCGCTATCGCCGCCCACCTATGGCCAGATGTAGCAGCGACCGCCCGCCCACGGAAAGGACATGCGTATGGCCGATGCCAAAAAGCCAGCCGACAGCAAAAACAGCCTCGCCGCCGGCATGATCGATCTCAGTGCGATGAAAATGCCTGATCCGGCGGAAATGGGCCAATCGATGGCCAGTATCGCCGAACGGTCGCAGCGTTTGGTCACCGACTGGCTGAAGCGCCAGGCGGTCGATGCGCCGGCCAAACCGGACCCGATGAACATCGGCGGCGCGTTCCTGGAAATGACCACTCAGCTGATGGCCAATCCGGGCAAGATGATGCAGGCCCAGCTTGGCTTTTGGCAGGATTACATGTCGCTGTGGCAATCCACTACCCGGCGGATGATGGGTATGGAAGCCGGTGGCCCGGTGATTGCGGGCGATCCGCGCGACAAACGCTTCAAGGATGCGGCGTGGAAAGATGTCGAGGTGTTCGATTTCATCCGCCAGTCCTACCTGCTGTCGGCGCGCTACATCACCGAAGTGGTTAAAACCACTGACGGCATGGAACCGGCGACCGCGCAAAAAGTCGATTTTTATTCGCGCCAGTTCATCGATGCGATGTCGCCGTCGAACTTCCTGTTCTCCAACCCCGAAGTTTTGCGCAAAACCGCCGAAACCGGGGGCGAGAACCTGATCAAGGGCCTCAACAACCTGCTGTCGGACCTTGAGCGCGGCAAGGGCGATCTGCGCATCAAGATGACCGATACCGACGCGTTCAAGATCGGCGAGAATATCGCCGTGACGCCGGGCAAGGTAGTCTATCAGAACGATCTGATGCAGCTGATCCAGTATACGCCGACCACCGACAAGGTGCTGAAACGGCCGCTGCTGATCGTGCCGCCCTGGATCAACAAATTCTACATCCTTGATCTGCGCCCCAAAAACAGCTTCGTGAAATGGGCGACCGATCAGGGCCACACGGTGTTTATCGTCAGTTGGGTTAATCCCGACGAACGCTTGTCGGATAAACTGTTCGAGGATTATCTCCGTGAAGGCATTCTAGCCGCGCTCGACGCGATCGAGGCGGCGACTGGCGAACGCGAAATCAACGCGATCGGCTATTGCCTGGGCGGCACCTTGCTGTCCGCGACGCTGGCTTACATGCAGGCGCATGACGATCACCGCATCAAGACCGCGACGTTTTTTGTCACGCTGATGGATTTCCGTGATTCGGGAGAGTTAAACGTCTTTATCGACGAGGAGCAACTGGCCGCCCTCGAGGATAAAATGAATAAACGGGGCTTTCTTGAGGGGTCGGAAATGGCGACCACCTTCAACATGCTGCGCGCCAATGACCTGATCTGGTCGTTCGTGGTGAACAATTATCTGCTTGGCAATGATCCGTTCCCGTTCGACCTGCTTTACTGGAACAGCGACGCGACGCGGATGCCGGCGCAGATGCATTCTTTCTATCTGCGCAACATGTATCAGGCCAACAAGCTCAAGGACAAGGACGGCATTACTTTGCTTGGCACGCCGTTCGATCTTTCCACAATCAAGGTGCCGGCCTATTTCCTGTCCACCCGCGAGGATCATATCGCGCCGTGGCGGGCAACCTATCGCGGCACCCAACTGCTTGGCGGGGAAAACCGCTTCGTGCTGGCAGCGTCGGGCCATATCGCGGGCGTGGTGAATTCGCCTGATGGCGGCAAATATGGCCATTGGATCAACACCGAATTGCCGGCCGACCCCGAGGCCTGGTTCACCAGCGCCACCGAAATGGCCGGGTCGTGGTGGCCGGATTGGAACCGGTGGATCCGCGAGCATGACAAGAAGCAGGTCGCGGCGCGGGTGCCCGGCGATGGCAAGCTCGCGGTGATTGAGGAAGCGCCGGGAAGCTATGTGAAGGTGATCGCAAGTTAGGGGATGCAAGACCATGATCCTGGCGGCAAAATAAGGCTCAAATTTGCGGCAGACGTGGTGTCGGTGGCGCAGTTTTCGGACTGCCGGCGCTATCGGTTCGCTCTGTCGCGGACTTGGGATGCGGGCTTGCAATCGGTGCTGTTTGTGATGATGAACCCGAGCACCGCCGATGAGCAGGTGAACGACCCGACGGTTGCCCGATGTATGGGCTTTGCGCAGTCGTGGGGCTATGGGCGGCTGCTGGTTGGTAATGTCTGCGCCTATCGCGCCACCGATAAGACCGTGCTGCTCGGCGTCGCCGATCCGGTCGGGCCTGGCAATATCGCGGCGATCGTCGCGATGGCGCGGGAAGCGGACGTCACGGTTATCGCCCACGGGCAGTTGCCAAAAGGGTTGCACGTACATGCCGAGGCGGTGTGCGCGGCGCTGCGGGACGCCGGGATCGGGTTGAGCGTTCTGCGGCTATCGAAGCAGGGTGTGCCGGTGCATCCGCTTTATTTGCCGAAAGATTTACAGCCGGTCAGTTGGACGGCGCAATAAAGGGATCGAGGCACGTCACCCCGAGTTGTTCGAAATCCCGCATGTTGCGGGTCACCACCACGAGATGATGCACCGTTGCGGTGGCGGCGATCATTGCATTCTCGATCAATTGGTCGGATCGCCGATGCATCAACCGCGCCCAGGCACGGAAGACGCCGGCATCCATCGGAAGGATATTGTAGGTCGCGGCGATTTGATCCAGCCAGGCTTCAATCTCGGTGGCCTTGGGTTTATTCTGGGCGCGGGTCATTTCAATCCACGCTTGGATTTCGCCAATGGTGACGGCGGATAAATGCAGATCGGCATCAGCCACGCCGCCAATCCAGGCCAGCACCGCGCCGTGCGGGCGGGTTTTGCGCAACTCCGAAACAACATTGGTGTCGAGCAGATACACGCGAACCTAGTCCAACGCCTCCGGCAGACGGCGCCGCACTCCGCCGCGTGCTGGCAGATCGAGATCGCCATACGGGCTGGGGGCGAGCAAGAGTTCTTTCAGGCTTGGCCGTGCGACGCGCTGCAACCGCTCCCATTCCAGGACCGGCACCAGCACGGCCGCATTGGCGCCGCGTTTGGTAACAAGCTGTGGTCCTTCGGCGATGCAGGTATCGAGGAACTCACTGAAGCGGGCTTTGGCGTCCTGCACTGACCAGGCGTTCATGACATCGGACCCAAACTGACTAGTTATTAAACTAGTCAGTTGAGGTGCTAATGTAAAGAGACTCACATACCCTTATTTGGGCAGATCAGGAACTTCTCCCCGGTTGCGCACCCATTATAAGCGGTGATGTTGGCCAGTTGCAGGGTATCGGCGAGCGACAATACGCCGGTATAGTGGCTGGCGAAGGTGGTTTTCAGCTCGGCAACC
>JACMOQ010000166.1 GCA_014377905.1 Acetobacteraceae bacterium
CTGATGCTGCAGGCAGGAGATTTTACGGGCGGCTTGGCGGGCTACGAATGGCGCAAGCGCCTCGATGTGCCGGTTGGACGACGCGGCCTGAAAGCGCCTTGTTGGCTCGGGGAAACCCCGCTCGTCGGACGCAAGCTGTTTGTCCATGCCGAACAGGGTCTCGGCGACACGTTGCAGTTCTGTCGCTATTTGCCTGAACTGGTGGCGCGGGGCGCAGATGTCACCTTCGCGGTCCAGGGTTCGGTTCGTGCGCTGCTCGGTTATCTCGACGGGGTGGTCACCATGATCGACGAGAATGCCCCGCCCCCGGGTTTCGACCTACATTGCCCGCTCCTCAGCCTGCCGCTGGCGTTGGGCACCACGCTTGGAACGATCCCTGGCCCGATCGGCTATCTACGATCGGACCCGGCGCGGCAGGCGCCGTGGCGCGACCTGATTCCGCAGCCGATTGCTGCCCGGCCCCGGATTGGCATCGCCTGGTCGGGCAACCCGGACCATCGCAACGATCACAACCGATCCATTCCACTAGCCGATTTTCAGGCTGTGCTGAACTTCGAGGCACAATGGATCGTGATCCAAAAGGATTTGCGCGCCACCGACGCCGCCATCCTGGCCGACCTCAACCGGACCCACCACCACCCCGAGGCGATGCGTGACTTCGGCGATACCGCCGCCCTCCTCGATATGGTTGACCTGCTGATCACGGTTGATACCAGTGTCGCCCATTTGGCCGGCGCGCTGGGCCGCCCGGTCTGGTTGCTGCTACCGGCCGACCCGGATTGGCGCTGGATGCTCGATCGCGACGACACCCCATGGTATCCCAACATGCGCCTGTTCCGCCAACCCAAGCGGGGCGACTGGACCGGCGCGCTGGCATCGGTGTCCCAGGCGCTGCGGGACCGTTACGGGCCGCAAGCTTGACCCTGCTACCCCGGTTGCAGGATCGCCTGTCCGGGGCGCTGGGTTCTGAAGCAATCCGGACGCCGCGACGCCGCGCGAGGTGCCCAATCACCCCGAGACCCTGCATCTGCTCGGGCTGTTCGCCAGGTCCGATGCTCCAGGCCGTGGCAGCACTGTTCAGCCGACCAGATGCTTGCGGAAAAATTCAACCGTCCGGGCCTGCGCCAATGCTGCGTCGGGTGCGCTGAAGCTTGCGCGTTCGTCGCAGCCAAATCCATGCTGGGCACCTTCATAGACGTAAATGGCCACGCCCGGCTGGGCCGCGCGGATTTTTTCCACATCGGCCATCGGAATGCCGGTGTCTTTTTCACCGAAATGGAGTTGCACCGCGCAGTTCGGCACTTCGATGGCCGTTGCCGCGACGCCGCCACCATACCAGCCACTGGCGGCCTTGAACGATTTGGTCCGCGTCGCGCCCCACCAGGCAATGGTGCCACCATAGCAATAGCCGACAATCCCGGCCGGGATGCCCCCCAGCGCGGCGGCAGCGGCCTCGACATCCAGCATCGCCCCGATATCAGGGACTTGCCCACGCAAGGCGCGCCCGGCGGCGATGTCATCGCCGGTATAGCCCAGTTCGGCATCGCGCTTGGCACGATCGAACAAAGCCGGGGCGATAGTCAGAAAACCCTCTGCGGCTAACCGGTCGGCCATGTTGCGGATATGGTGGTTGACCCCAAATATCTCCTGGATGACGACGATGCCGGCACGCGCATCGGCGGGGCCTGATTTGTAGGCGCTGAAAGTATGTCCGTCGGCGGCGGTCAAGTTGATGGTGTTGCCCATGATGGGATCTCCGGGTGGGGTTGCTACAAATCTGTCGGCTGCGCGGCGGGCGCGGTCGTCGTCCAGCATGCCGCGTTGCCGGGCGGCGTCAACTCGTCGCGGGCCTCCAGAGTCAAGTGGCTTTACAGTTTGTAACGAGCAAGATAGCGAAGCAGCTTCGGGAAGTCGCAGCATCAAACTTTCGATAACCAAGCTAAAACAAGACATTAAAGGCGAACGAAAATAAATGGCGGCCCGTTCGGCTCCGTTTGGGGCGTGGAAAATCGGGGCGGTCGGTGTCAGAGAATTTTACAGTCTTTGGTATCGACATGCGAGCTTGAAGGCTAACTACTGGATAAGTAGTTGTTTTTTTGAATGGCACGATCTATGCATCTATCTTGCCAGGATGCGACCCAGTTTCGCAATGCGTGTTGAGAATTTTGATTAGGAGCGTTTAGATGTCGAAAAAGCATTTTTATATGTCGACGGTGGCGGGATTTGCCGCTTTCCTCGCGGCTGATTCGGCTTCAGCGTTAACTATCAGCGCCTATTTGCGTAACCCAATCGGTGGTGGACTGCCTCATTTATCGACTTTTGACCCGACTTTTGGCCAGCCAGGCTATTCCGGCAGTATGGCATCACTGACCGATATCACGGCAGGCAACTATCCCACCGGACTGCAATTCGCGAAATTCAACACTTCGTTGGGCACGCTTACCGGAATTGCGGTTCAGCTCTACATCGATTATAATTCGCTGCTGTCGATCGTAAACAGCTCGCTAGATGAAAGCAATGGTGATGCGGCCACGCGGATCACCGCGAAGGCGACCTTTGCCAGCGGGACGGTCGCCTCGTCTATCTATCTGATGCCGTCCTACACCTATTCGGCGGCGGCGGGCGGCACGGTGGGTGCGACCCTGTTCTCGACCGGCGATGCAAACCTTAATGGTGGCAACGGTGGTCCGGTCTCGTTGCTCAGGAACCTCTCGAATGCGACCGATAAAGTCGCGTATCAGGCTTACGGTGCGAACAACGTCGATCTGA
>JACMOQ010000167.1 GCA_014377905.1 Acetobacteraceae bacterium
ACGAATGACGAAGTCAGGCTCGGCTATTGGTCATATCGGCGGAAATGGGAAGATATCGACGACATGGGCGGATGCATCCTGCCCCTCGATCAAGCCCTCGACCAGATCGCAAACAACAGCGTCTTCTGGACCTGGACCTGATGCAAAACGTACAAAGTCGAGCTGAGCGTCTGATTCAAAACAATTCTTAACATTTGCAATGTCTTGCGATACGCCGGAAGGCGCGCTCATCACGGCACATGACCCTGGAGACGCTGCCACCCAAATGCCCCGAGCTCAACCCGGTCGCAAAAGTTTGGCAGTTCATACGCGATAACTGGCTGTCGAACCGCATCTGGGCACCTCCATGCGAATTCCGATCGAAGCCGGCCAGGGATTCCGACGTGAAGCCGGCCACCGTTCCGACATGAAGCCGGCCACCCGGCAGGGACGATTGAGGGTACCCGTGCGGGTCAGCAACTGAGGCATGAGCTTGGTCCTTTCACGAGGACAGGAGAGCTTGATGCCGGCCAGGAGAATGCTGACCATGCGATATTTACGGCGCATCATGCGCTTGCATCACGAAGGGGCATCGGCGCGTGAGATCGTGCGCGCAGTGGGCTTGGCGCGCAGCACGGTGCAGGACGCTCTGAAGCGCGCGGCGGCGGCCAAGCTGTCGTGGCCGCTGCCTGATGATCTCACCGACGAGGTGCTGGAGGCGCGGCTGTTTGCGCGGTTCGGTGGCGGGGCCACCTTTGGTGTGCGCAAGCGGCTGGAGCCGGACTGGGGCCAGCTGGTTCGCGAGCTCAGGCGGCCAGCGGTCACGATGGTGATCTTGTGGGACGAGTATCGTCAGACCTGTCCCGACGGCTACGGCTACTCGCGGTTTTGTGAGCTGCTGAGGGCTTTCCAGCATCGTCTGTCGCCGGTGATGCGGCAACATCATGTGGCGGGCGACAAGCTGTTCGTCGATTATTCCGGCAAGCGGCTGGGGATCTGCGATCCGGTGACCGGCGAGATCCGGTTGGCGGAGATCTTCGTCGCCGTGCTTGGGGCGTCGAACTACACTTTCGCTGAGGTGACCTGGTCGCAGACGCTGCCGGACTGGATTGGCTCGCATATTCGGCTGTTCCGGCACATCGGCGGGGTCCCGCGTCTCCTGGTGCTCGACAACCTCAAAAGCGGGGTGAACAAGGCATCGTTTTACGATCCCGAGATCAACCGCAGTTACGGGCGGATGACAGCCCATTACGACGTTGGCGTCCTGCCAACGCGCCCGAGAAAGCCACGCGACAAGGCATCCGTCGAGGCTGGAGTCCGCTTTGCGCAGAGCTACATTATCGGCCGGCTTCGCAACCAGACCTTCTTCTCGCTGGATGAAACCAATACCGCGATCGCCGAGGTGATGACGCGGATGAACACCCGTCCGATGCGCAAGCTGGGTGTCAGCCGGGCGGATTTGCTGGAGAGCCTGGACCGGCCCGCCTTGCGGGCGCTGCCGCCGACCGATTATGAATCTGCCGAATGGCGCCTAGTCCCAATACCGTTCATTTAGCATGATAACCGACTCATTGTCGCCATAATTTGGGATTCTTCTGCCGACCGGGCCGGGGGAGCACGAGCATGGCGGGCAAGGTCGCAGTACTACCTTCGGGCAGCCACATCACGGATTTCATCAGTTTTGGGATTCTGGCGCGCGCCTTCCCGATTGCGAAGGTTCACGAAG
>JACMOQ010000168.1 GCA_014377905.1 Acetobacteraceae bacterium
GCTGGCCATGATGTTGAGCACACTCGCCCGCGTCATCCGCATCATATGGGCAACAACCACCAGCACCAGGGTCAGCATCGGCAGAAACGTGAGGTCGAGGCGGTCGACGAAACTCGTGTCGGGCATGACGTTGGCAAGCGATGGAAATATCTGCCAGCGCACCGACAAATATTTCACCAGCAGATAGCCAACCAAATATTCCGGAATGGAAATCGTCATCAGGGTGAAGAAATTCACGGCACGGTCGTAAAAGGAATTTTGGTAAATCGCTGCCATTAATCCCAGAAACACGGCAAGTGGCACCGCAACGAGAGCGGAAAATCCGGCTAGAAAAAACGAATTGCGCAGACGGGGTGCAAGCTCATCGGCAACCGGGCGTTGATTGGACAGGCTGACGCCGAGATCACCCTGCGAGGCATTGGCGATCCATTCCACATAACGCACCACCGCAGGCCGATCGAGGCCAAGCTGAAGCCGCATTTCGGCAAGGTTTTCCGGCGTCGCGGTATTTTGCAGGATCGCTGACGCGAGGTCACCAGGCAAGATCTCGGTGCCCGCGAAAATGAGCACCGAGGCTGCCAGAATAGTCAGCGCGCCAAAACCCAGCCGTTGCAAGACCAGGCGGAGCACGCAACGCTGCCGATCAGGCCTTCATCCACCCGCGCAAGGTGATCGCATTATTATTCATCTCCGACAGTGACGACGGCACATGGCCACCGACCTTGGAATTATGGGCGTCCAGGCTGTTCCGGAAGGCCGGGATCAGGGCTGCAACATCATCGGCCATCAACGCCTGAGCTTCGAACAGGATCGTCTTGCGTTTACCGTCATCGAGTTCGGCACGCGCGGCATTCAGCAACCCGGCGAATTTTGGGTTCTTGTAGCGGCTTTCGTTCCACGGCGCGGTCGGGCCATAGGCGACATCCAACATTTGCGTCGCGGTGGTGCGCCCGGCCCAGTAGCTGACCACGCAATTGCCCTTGAGCCACACATTGCTCCAAAACCCGTCGGCGGGTTCCTTCTTCACATCGACCTTGACGCCCGCCTTGGCCAGATTGGCCTGAAATAAGGTCGCCATGTCGACAGCACCGCTGAAGGCTGCTTCGGACGATTGGATGGTGATATTGCCAGCGAAGCCGGACTTCTTCAGATGGAACTTGGCTTTTTCTGGATCGTAGGCGACCGGCTTCATGGCAGTGTTGAAATTGGCATCAGCGCGCGGGATCGGATGATCCATGCCGACGCTGCCATAACCGCCCATCAGGGTCTTGACCACCTGTTCGCGGTCAATGCCGTATTTCATCGCCAGTCGAAGATCTTGGTTCTCAAACAGCGCGCCCTTGTCCTGCAACAGCGAAACAACCGTGTGCCAACCGCCGGGAGACACGATCAGTCCGAAATCCTTCTTTGACTTGATCAGCCCGGCAACCTTGGCATCGACCCGGTTGATCGCATCGACCTGGCCAGACATCAACGCATTGAGCCGTGCGGTGCTGTCATTGATCACTGTCAGATCGAAGGCATCGATGTAGGCACGGTCTTTACGCCAGTAATTGGCGAATTTCTTGCCCTGCACCCGCACCCCAGGCTGATACCCCGCCAGCGTGTAGCCGCCGGTGCCGGTTGCCTTGGAGAAATCGGTGGTGCCATCCGGCACCATGCGGGCATGGTAGTCGGTCAGCACCATCGGGAATTCCGCGTCACCTGATTTCAGAGTGATGGTGATCTGGTATTCGCCGGTCTTTTTGATATCGACAATGGACGCGAACGCGCCGGCGGCACCCGACTTGGTTTTACCGCGATGCATGTTGAGCGAGAACACCGCGTCATCGGCATTAAAGGTCTTGCCGTTATGAAAGGTGACGCCCTTCTGCAGGTTGAACACCCATTCGGTGGCCCCTGCCTTCGCTTCCCAGCTGGCCGCGAGGCCAGGTTCGGGCTTGTTGCCGGCGCCGGTTTCAATCAGTGGTTCCAAAAAGGCGAAACCACCGGTGGTGCCGACCGAGTCATTCCAGGTCGACGGATCAAGGCTGTCGGTGGTGCTGCCGCCACCAAGGCCCAGGCGCATGGTGCCGCCCTTGCGCGGGGTTTCGGCGGCATGGGCGTCTTCGGACGCGATGACCGAGCTTAGCACTGCCGCACTGGCGCCAAGTGCCGAGATCCGACCGAGCAGTTCACGCCGCCCTATTCGGCCGGCACGATGCAATTGTTGCAGAAATTCGATTTGGCTCATGGGACCTGTCTCCGATAATGGCGGCGGGCGGCGCAGTAAAAATCGCGTTTGCTGAAACGCGACCATCTTATCCTATCTTCCCGCGCCAGGGCCCAAAGTCAACCATTGCGCGGGCAGGACCGCCGTCGTCTTGGTTTTGTAATATGCGACATTTCGAATATGAAAGCCTCCAAGACTTGAAATAAAGGAGTCCTCGATGCTGTCGCACGGGCTTGCAGTAATCAGCGGTTCGCTGGTTGGCTTCATTCTGGCCTTGATCGGCGGTGGCGGCTCGATCCTGGCAACGCCGCTGATGCTCTATGTTGTCGGCATGAAGGACCCGCATCTGGCGATCGGCACCGGGGCGCTGGCGGTATCGGTTAACGCGTTCATCAACCTCGCCCATCACGCCCGCGTTGGGAATGTGCGCTGGAAGATCGGCGCGGTATTCGCCGCAACCGGGGTAGGCGGTGCCTATGTCGGATCGACGGTGGGAAAGCTGGTGGATGGACAGAATCTGCTGCTGGCATTCGCCGGATTGATGATCGGGGTGGCGCTGCTGATGCTCCGCACGCAAAACCAAATCAGCGACCAGATGAGCGTGCCGAGCCTGCGTCGCACCCTGGGGGTCGGTGGAACCGGGCTTGGCGTGGGCATGCTCGCCGGGTTTTTCGGCATTGGCGGCGGCTTCCTGATCGTGCCGGGCCTGGTGATGGCAACGCGGATGAAACTGATCCACGCAATCGGCACATCGTTACTGGCGGTCGGCGCATTCGGCTTTACCACGGCCGCCAACTATGCCCTTTCGGGGCTGGTCGACTGGGTGGTGGCAATTGAATACATTGCCGGTGGGTTGGTTGGGGGACAGATCGGCCTACGCCTGGCGGTTCATCTTGCCGAGCGCAAAAACACCCTCAATCAGGTCTTCGCCGGTGTGATTTTGGCTGTTGCGGCGTACATGTTTTGGCGCGGCCTATCGCGTTAGACGTGATTGTCGCGCAGAAATCACACGTGAGCCGAACCCTCCGGTCCACAGTAAATGTCATACAGCACCATTAAAACGCGACGCGCCGCAGGATCTGCAATAAAATAATAGACCGACTTGCCAACACGCCGCGCACCGACCAGCCCCTCAGCACGCAGCTTGGCCAGTTGTTGCGAGACATTGGCCTGGCGCAGACCGAGCAACCCCTCAAGCTCGCCCACTGACCGTTCCTGCTCGACAAGCAGGCACAGCAGCAGCAATCGGTTGGGATGGCCGAGCGCCTTGAGCAACCCGCTCGCCGCGCCGGCCTTGTCACGCAAAGCGCTCAGAAGGGTCAGATCAACCGCTAATGCGCCGATTGGTACGTTCACTTGAACTCGGCATTCACTGGCGAGGCGGGGTCGAACAAATAGGCCACCACGTCGCTGATCTGCTGGGCGCTCAGCACTTTGTTGAAGCCAAAGCGCGGCATGGACGAACACGCCAGCGTTACATGCGGGTTGAACACCTTGGTGTAGGCCGCCCGAATGGCCTCAGTCGTGAAGTCACGCAGCTTGCCATAGCCAGACAGGCTCGGCCCCAATGTGCCATAGCTGATCTCTGATAACGCCATCTGATGGCAGGCATAGCAATTGCCACCACTGATGGTGTTGGGGCCATCGGAAAACTGGCCGCCCTGGCCATTCTGGGCGATCTTCTCGCCGCTTCGCCAATCGCCCTTCAGCGCGGCATCCGGCGGC
The DNA here is from genome assembly GCA_014377905.1 of Acetobacteraceae bacterium. Classification (GTDB taxonomy): domain Bacteria; phylum Pseudomonadota; class Alphaproteobacteria; order Acetobacterales; family Acetobacteraceae; genus CAITOL01. The sequence goes on from JACMOQ010000168.1 coordinate 3,938, forward strand.
ATCACCACGCTGGCCTTTGCGGTGCTGGCAATCTCGGCGGCCTGGGCCGCGTCGGGCTGATTGCGGGTCAGGCTGCATATTTGTTGCATCCGGTCCTGCGATACCCGCGCCTTCCATGCCTCGGGCGCCGAGGCAAAGCTCGCCGCCACGACCGCTTCAACCCGCGCTGGATCGGGGGTTTGGGCGAAGGCCGGCTGGGCCAGCAGGAAGCTCAAAAGCAGGATGCCGCGCAAAGTGCTCACCGTTTGATCGAGGGAACGTTCATCGTTGCACCATCGCCGAGCTTGGCGAGATACATCGTCAGCGCAGTCAAACCCTCCGACGCATAGTCAGGTGCCGGCATCCGCATCTGGCGAAAGCAGTCCCATAGCCGGTGCTGCATGGTCCGGGTCTGGCTTTGCGACACGCGATAGGCCGGCCAGGTGCCGATCACCTCCCGCGCGGTATCGCCCGGCTTGCTGAGATCGGGCAATGATTGCAGCCGAATGCGCCGGCCATCATCGCCGTGGCAGGTGGCGCAGGAAAAATCGTTGATCGCCGAACGACGATAAAACATCGCC
>JACMOQ010000169.1 GCA_014377905.1 Acetobacteraceae bacterium
CACCACCGTCGCGATGGCCCGCCTCAACGAATTTCCCAAGCCGACCATCGCCGTCATCCAAGGCGCCTGCTTTGGCGGTGGCTGCGGGATTGTCTGTTGCGTCGATGTCGCGCTTGCCACGCCGGCGGCGGTGTTCGGCATCACCGAGGTCCGCGTCGGCGTTACGCCGTCGCCGATCAGCACCCACATGGTCAACGCAATTGGGATGCGCCAGGCTCGACGCTATGCCATTACAGGAGAGCGGTTCGACGCCACCGAGGCGCTGCGCATCGGATTGGTGCATGAAGTGGTGGCCGTTGACGCAATCGAGGCAAGGCTTGCCGCAGTGCTCGACGCTATTTTCCTGAGCGCGCCGGGCGCAGTTGCAGTCACCAAGCAATCAATCCTGGCGGCCAACGGCCTGATGCTCGATGAACGCCAGATCGACATGCTTTCCCATGAAGGCTGGATGCAGCGCAGTTCCGCTGAGGGGCTGGAGGGCACCGCCGCGTTCCGCGAAAAGCGGCGGGCTGGATGGTATTTGCCTGCCTGACCAAACGGGCCGCACGCTTTCATCTTGGTCACTCCCTGGTGAACCGTCGTATCAGGCCGGAAACCAGCCGCGTCGGTGAAATGCTCAGAGTGCCATGCCGGCCGCTCCTGGTGTGCAGTTTCGAGGTCATGCGCGTTCGTTGACCGGCATCAAGGGCGAGTGCGACGGCAAATCCACTCGGTTCGGTTCTCGTGACAACACCGACAACCTGCCCAATGTCGGCGATGTCGAGAATCGCCGTATCGCCTGACTGTAGTGATGGCCCGCCGCGCACCCAGGCGTCTTCCGCGGTCAAGCGCATGATCCAGCCTGACTGGGTCGTTTCACCATGGTGGACCACCACTCGTTCTGGCGCGATCTGCGGCACGGTGTTGGCACGCGGCAATTCGACACATACTGAGATGGTCACTGCCAGGACGATCAGATTGTAGATTGTCCAGAACAGAACCACCCACTTGCCATCGCCAGCATCGCGATCGAACACGATATCGGTGGCACTGCTGAAAAAAATGCCGATCAACGTGAGTGCGAATACCGCCGCAAGTGGGCGTATCAGCGGCCATTGAATGACCATTTTGTTGCGATCACCGCCTTTGGTGGTCACTTTGAACTTATGTCCCTTGGGTTTCACCAGGCCGATCGCCACCGCCTTGCTGATTTCGGTCGCGCCCAAAACCTGGCTCACATCATTCAGGATTGGCAGAAGAAGTCCACCCGAGATCCAATTCAGAGTCGCAATGGAGGCAATATAGTACGGGCCGAAATAGGACAGCACGCCGGGTACAGGAGCATTGACCGCGGTAATACCGAAATACCAGTAGAGCAGCGGGATCAGCAGGCAAGCCAGGCGGAATGGGTAGGTCATTGCCCAATAAAGGAACGCATCCACCAGACCCAATCGGTCGATCAGTCGCAGGCGATTGCGGGCAAACGGGCCCATGTCCCCGCGCACGATCTGGATCAGACCAAGGCACCAGCGGCCGCGCTGGGTTACATATTCGCCGAGGCCTTCGGGGGCGAGGCCCTCGGTCAGCGCTTCATTGAGGTAAACGGTTTTCCAACCCTCCTCACGCAGCCGCAATGTGATGAGGAAATCTTCAGTGACACTTCCGGTGGGAAAGCCGCCAATTGACTCCAGGCCCCGCCAGCGCATCATCGATGACGTCCCGCAACAGAACGAGATACTCCATGCGTCTCGCGCCGGTTGGATATGGTCGAAAAAAAAGCGCTGCTCGTCGGGATAGGCGTTTCCAATACCAAGATTGTGCTGGATTGGGTCAGGATTGAAGAAGTGTTGCGGACTTTGCACCAGACCCACTTCGGGATCGTGGAACAGCGACAGCATCCGTGGAATGAAATCCAAATGGGGCACAAAATCGGCATCTAGAACAGCAATGAAATCGGGCGGGTGTGGCAGGGCGGCCAAGCGTGGCAGCGCCGCGTTGATGTTGCCCGCTTTGGCATGGTTGTTATCAGAGCGGGTTGCGTAATGTGCGCCGAGCCTTTCACACATATCCGCCAACCAGGGCCGCCGGCCATCATCGAGCACCCATACGCGAAAATGGGGATAGGGGCTCGCCATTGCCCCAACAATGGTCCGCTCGAGGATCGCAGCTTCCTCGTTATAGGTCGCGATCAGAACATCCACTTGCGGTGCACGAGCGTTACCCCACCAGCCCAGATGGCTATTAGCCTCGGCTTTGCGATCACGGGTGCGCGACAGGATGAAAAAAGCAATGGTCGTTGACACAACCGTGCCTGCTTCAAGCAGCGCAAATCCCCAGGCGACTATGGCATCGACCGAAAAGTCGAAGTCGGGGATTGTTTCGATAAAGCGCCAAGCCATGTAGCGCCATGCAAGTATGATCACGAGCGCGAACATGCCCATCCGCCAGGGCTGACGGTCTGGTGGTATGAGCGGCAGAACAAGCCAAAGCGCCAACGCGAGCAGTCCAGGTCCCAAACTCGCCGAGATGGCACTAATGGCAAACATGCGACTATTGCCCCACGGCCGCGACCAGCACTATCGCAAGCCGATCTCAGCGAGAAACTGCCGCCAGAAATCCAGAGGTCGAGCCGAGAATACCACTTTTCCGGTTCGCCCGACCGCGCACGCCAAATTAGGGTCCTCAGCAAGGGACGTGGACGAGATCAGCACGTCGAAGCGTTTCAAGTGTTCCAGGCTTGGGCCGATGGCGGGGCTGCGGTAGACTGTTTCGGCTCCCGACCCAGCCAGTCGCGCGACAGTACCATCATAAAGTCGGGCGTCGCCTAGCAGTCGCACCTGCACCGGATCACCCAGGCTGATGCGATTATAAAGCGATTCGCGTACGCTCGCGGTGACAACCGTGGTGGTGCAGTCCACCACCCTCATCACATCCTGTGCCTTGCGCACATATTCTCCGCCGCCGGACATCAGTTCCCACAGGATCCCGTCGGTTGGTGCGACGATCCGCGCTTCGAGGTAGCGTGCCTGGCGGACTCGCTCCGCGCTGATTTGATCGTTCAGCGCGCCCAGTCGTTCATTGCGGTCGCGAATCCCGATCGCGAGATCGCCAAGGCGCTGTTCGGCATCGTGTTGGCGTTGTTCGGAATAAGACATGTCGTTGAACGAGTCGCCAAGGAACGTGCCCTTGCGGGCGGCGTCCAATTCGATGGAGAGGTAAGTGATGCGTTGGCGGGCGGCCTGAACTTCTTGAGCAACGACCTCAAAAGTGGCGCGGGTGCGCGAGACTTCGGCGATACTTTGATAACCATTACGGGCCAGGTCAGTCGCTCGCTGAAAGGCGGCTTCGGTGTCCCGCAGGCGGGATTGTAAGCCCTCAATGGCGGCTTGGGCTTCAGAAAGCCTGGCCTCGAGTTGCTTGATGCGGCCAGTCGAATAGGCTTCGGCCTGCCGTGCATAAATTTCTCGTACTGCTTCGAGCGCGACAACCAGCGCCTTCTCTCGCACAAGGTCGATCAACATTTTCTGGACGTCACGCTGGAGGTCGATGATGCGGGTGTCGTCCGGCCGTTGGTCATTGATCGACGCAAGCGGTTCGCCTGCCTTGACCCTGGTTCCCAATTTGCGAACAGCAAGCTTCACATCGCCATCGATCGGCGCGCGCAGGATCAGCACTTGGGCGTTGATCACGGCGTCAGCGCTGACGCCTGCGATCTGTTCGCCGATTATGATGCTGATAGCGACAACCGCCAGCACGAGCGCCAGGAGAAGACGGAGCTTTTTTATGTCGGGTGCCTTTCGGTCAGGCGACTTTCCAGTCGCGACAGGCTGTCTGCCAGGGACGCCACCTCGGCATAAGCGCGTTCATCAGGGACCGGCTCACCGGATCGGCCTTCGACGATAGCCGCCGCTGCCGCCGCCAACCTACGCACCGGACCAGCAACCCAAAAGCCGAAACCCCAGGCAGCGACCAGAACGAACGCCAAACCACCGATGACGACCGGCAGTAATCTGGTGGCGGCGCTATACGTATCGATCAAAGCCAATTGGATTGGTTGGCGGACCACGAGACTCCATCCAAAACTCGGCACTTCGGTAAAGCCGATGGTGGGTATCGTGGCCGTGAGGTATTCCTGGCCATCGGGCCATTGCTCGACGGCAGAACGGGAGACGCCTTGTTCAGCAGCTTGAATGATGCGGAGTGTCAAGCGTTTGCCTTCGAGCCCCTCGGGGCCGGCCAGGACTGTACCGTCGCGGGCCAGCAACAGGAATTCGACCCCATTTTCGTGGCCAAGGGTTTGAATAAAGGACCGCATTGCCTGCCACCGAATATGCGCACCTAGCACGCCCACTGGCGCCCCATTGGCGCGCTTGATCGGCAGGGCAAAGTCAATCAAGCGCAGTGGCTCCTTACTGGACGGCGCCAGGAAGGGCTGCAGCAGCACTGCATCGTGCATGTCGCCGGCGAACGACTGCGTGAGGCCAGCTTTGAACCAGGGGCGGACGCCAACGTTTTCACCCTCCAGAACCCCGTCGGTTGCCACGGTCACAAGCCCGGCGGTATCGGCAAGCCCAATCCAGGCGAATAGGGGCGTGGTCCGAGCCAGTGTGTCAAAACGAATGCGAAGCTCGCTCATGTCACGTGTCCCGGCTGCGTAATCACCCAGTGCACGCACGTTCTCCCACTTTTCCTTTAGGTCACGCGCCAACCCCCGCGCCACTCCGTCGGCTGCGGCCTCAAGCACGCCGACAGCCTGCCGGCGGGTAATGTCACGAGAAAGATTGGCCAACATCGGCAAAATGATTACCGAAGGTATCAAAGCGATTAGCAGCATGACCATGAATACCAAGCGGTGCAAGCCGACGTGTGTACGGTGACGCATACCAAACTCCCAGTCTAAAACTTGCTTTGACAGCACGGCTAGTTTCTCGCAACATTTATACTCAATGGTCAGGGCATGTATAGCGAGCGGACGACATTCATCACCTGCCCGTTCAAATTTATGAACCAGCCTCGTGAGATCTCATGGTTTGTGTGCCGGGCGCCATACCGTTTCAGCGGGCCATTTCGACTGTCCTGAAATTAATTCAACCGCGCCGCTTCTGCCATCACCTCGATCGCTTCAGGCTGGCGTGACCGCACGGTCAGGCTATCGGCGCCGCTATCCTCCCAGGCGCGGAACCGTTCGCGAATGCGCGCGACCGGGCCGACGAGGGCTTTCAAATCGACCCACTCATCCGGCACCGCCGCAATGGCTTCTTCCTTGCGGTGGGCGAGGTAAAGTTCCTGGATGCGATCGGCGGCATCGCCGTAGCCCATCCGCACCATGATGTCCTTGTGGAAGTTCTTATCCTTGTGGCCCATGCCGCCGACATAAAGGGCGACTTCCGGCTTAAGTCTCGCCAGCGCCGCGCGCACATCGTCCGCCACTTCGACATGCACCGATGCCTGGATCGCCAGGTCTTTCAGGCTTTTGCCATTTCCGGCGCGGCGGAAGCCTTCTTCCAGCCACGGTTTGTAGAAATCGAGCGAGCCGGGAAAGAATCCCATCGGCAGCCAGCCATCGGCGATTTCAGCGGTGAGCTTCACCGTCGCCTCGTTGCCGGTCGCCAGATAAATCGGGATGTCGGGGTTCATGTGCAGAATGGATTTGAGCGGCTTGCCGACCCCCATTGCCCCTGGTCCGGTATAGGGCAGGCTGATTTCCCTACCCTGGTGGGTTAGCGGTTCCTGCCGCGCGAATATCTTACGCATGATCGCGACATAATCGCGCATCCTGTAATAAGGCTTGCCCCAGGGTTCGCCGTACCAGCCTTCAACAATCTGCGGACCCGACACGCCAATGCCGGCAATGAACCGCCCGCCGCCGGCCAGCGCATCGACTGTTCCCGCGCACATCGCAGCGTTCGCCGCCGTTCGCCCGGCCAGTTGCATGATGCCGGTGCCCAGCCGGATGCGTTTGGTCAGCGCCGCGATATAGGCAAGCGGGGTCACCGCGTCGGACCCATAAGCCTCGGCGGTCCATACGCTATCGTACCCAAGTTCCTCCGCGCGCTGGATCAGCTTGATCGGGATATCGAGCTTGGCTTTCGAATAGCCGATCGACAGGCCGAGTTTCATGGCGGGTGCTCCCTGGGTTTCCTTTGGACGACTCTACGCCGCCAGCGCCATCTGTCCCAGCTTGATCTGCGTCAGCATCGCCACCTGACGGATGGTCTCGCTGGTGGCGGCTGCGGTCTTCGTGCATGCGCAAAATGGCGGAGTGCATCCGCCTTACTTTTTTACATCCTCAATCCCCAGCTCCAGATAAACGCGATCCGCGATCCGTCCGCCGCCCCAAATCGCCAGCACCACGCCCATAATCGCGGCACCATTGAGTGACAACGCAAACCGTTCCGCCAGTGCCTGCAACCCAACCACCAACCCCAGCGCCAACGGTAAACGCACTGCAAGCTTGATCCACAGCCGCGCCCAGATCGGATTGGTCCGCGCCCAGGCCACTGCGCCCTTCATTTCAGCGACGATCCGGCTTGCCCGCCATGCTCCCGACACCAGGCGGCGATTTCGGCGTGGGTGGCGAACCAGACCTGTCCCTTCGCCTTGATATGGCGCAACAGCCGATCG
>JACMOQ010000012.1 GCA_014377905.1 Acetobacteraceae bacterium
CACCGCGCCATTGGCAAGCGTCGCGGCATGCTCCAGCCGGCCCCGCACGCCGGCAAGGCGGGCGATCAAACCCCCGGCATCGGGAACTCCGGTTGCCATGGCGAGGCCCGCTGCCAGCAACGCGTTATCGGCCTGGAAGCGGCCAACCAACGGCAGCAGCACATCAAGCCCTTGTCCGCCAACCCGCAGCTCCAGCAACTGGCCATCCGGGCGCGGGATAGCCCGCACCAGCGCAAGATCGCCGTCAGGCCCGCCAACTCTGCTGAACAGCAGGCCGCGCCGTTGGGCGATGTCTTGCAGCGCCGCCAGGGTTTCGGCGTCCAACGTCGCGCTCGCCAGCACCGGCGTGCCAGGGTCGATCAGCGTATCGAACAGGCGCAGCTTGGCGCGGCGGTATTTGGCAAGGGTGCCATGATAATCGAGATGATCGCGCGTGAGGTTGGTAAAGGCGGCGGCGGCAAAATGCAGCCCGTCGAGGCGGAACTGGTCGAGGCCGTGCGACGACGCTTCGAGCGCCACCTTGGTCACTCCATCCCCTGCCAGCGCCGCCATCGTTGCCGCAAGCGTTACCGGATCGGGGGTGGTGAGGCCGGAGCCTCCGTCATGGCCCGGCGCGATGACGCCGAGCGTGCCGAGGCTCGCGGCACAGTGACCGGCATGCTGCCAAAGCTGGCGGGTAAATTCAGCGGTGCTGGTTTTGCCGTTGGTGCCGGTGATCGCGACCACGGTTTCGGGGGGCGTGCCGGCGAGGCTGGCGGCGATCCGGGCAAGCGCGCGGCGCGGTTCGGGGTCAATCAGCAACGGACGTGGTGGCACACCTTCGGGCCAGAGCGTGCCGGGGGCTGCAAGCACGGCCACGGCACCCTTGCTGACCGCATCGGCAATGAAGCGACGCCCATCGACGTGGCGGCCGACGACCGCCACGTACAGCATACCCGGCGTCACCAGGCGGCTATCGGCGGTTACACCGGTGTAGGCACCAGCGCGCAGGGCAAGATTTTCAGGGCCGCACAAGATTGTCACCCAGGGCCGGCATCACTGCCTTCACTTCCCGCCGCAGCGGTGGCGCGGTCAACCGCGGACCGGGTTTGGCCGGCGGTTGCACCAGCGGCTTGGTCGCCGTTGATGCGACAGTGGCTGCATAGCCATGGGTCGGCTGAAGCGGGATTGCCAGCGCGGCCTTGATGGCGGCATCGTTTTCGACTTCCGGCAGCATCCCCAGCATCGGCGCGACGCGGGAAATCACCCGCCCGACCGCCGGGGCGATCACCCAGCCGGCGGTGGCGTAGCCGAAGGTTTTGGCGTTGGCATGCGCCTCGTCCAGCATCATGTAGACTGCGTAGCGCGGGGCGTTCATCGGAAAGACCGAGGTGAAAGCCTGGATGTTGACGTGCTTTTTGTAACCGCCCGGGCCGGCCTTTTCCGCCGTCCCGGTCTTGCCGCCGACATAATAGCCCGGAACCTCGGCCGGCTTGCCGAATCCGTCGCTGACCACCAGGCGCATCAGTTTGCGCATGATGTCAGAAACCTCCGGTCGCATCACCTGCTCACCGGGCGGGATGGGGGCGTCGGGGCTGAGAGCAAGAAGTGTCGGCTTGACCAGCACGCCGTGATTGGCCACCGCCGAGGTGCCGCGCACCACATGCAGCGGCGTTACCGAAATGCCATGGCCAAAGGCGATCGTGAGGGTCGAAATCTCTTTCCAGTTGGCCGGCGGGGGCGCCATCGGGCGGCGCACTTCCGGCAGTTCCAGCGGGATGCGGCTCAGCATGCCCAGCTTCATGTGCCAGGCGCGCTGGCGTTCGGCGCCGACGGTCTGGGCGATCTTGGCTGCGCCGATATTGGATGAATAGGCAATGACCTCGGGGAAATACAGCGGCCGGCGCTTGCCTTCAAAATCATTAATGGTGAAGCGGCCTATATGGATCGGGCCTGACGCATCGAACACGTTCCAGAGATGGGCGGTGCCGGCATCGAGCGCCATGGCGGCGGTTTGCAGCTTAAAGGTGCTGCCCGGCTCGTACAGGCCGAAAGTTGCGCGGTTGAAGCGCTGTTCGGCGGTCGCCCGACCGAAATCATTGTTGTTGAAATCGGGCAGGTTGACCATGGCGAGGATTTCGCCGGTGCGCACATCCATCATAATGCCGCACCCGCCGAGCGCGGTAAAATCGGTGACCGCTTTCAACAATTCGTCGCGCATCACCGCCTGCACCCGGATGTCGATCGACAGCTTCAACGGCTCCGTGCTGGCGAGCAGTTGGTCGTTGAAATATTTCTCGATCCCGGCAACGCCGTGGCCATCGATATCAACGCCGCCAAGCACCTGGGCGGCGACTGTGCCCAGCGGGTAACGGCGCTGTTCGGTGCGTTGGAAATCCACGCCCGGAATGCCCAGCGTGTTGATCGCCAGCATGTCTCGGGGCGTGATACGGCGGGCGAGATAAACGAAGCGCTTGTCGGTCTTGGTCAGTTGTCGGCGGGTTTCGGCGGCGTCGAGGCGCGGCAGCACGCTGCGCAGCTTGGCCACAACCTGGTCGATATCATAGACAACTTTCGGGTCGGCGATCAGGTCAGCCAATGGCAGTGAAATCGCCAACGGTTCGCCGCGCCGGTCGGTGATGGTGGCGCGCTGCGCCTTCAGGCCGAAATCCTGCGGGCTGATCGGCGGCGCGGCGCTGACGGTCCCGCCAATCAGGGTCGGCGGGAGCGGCTCGGGGTGGCGCACCGCTGCGACTGTTTTGGGCTCAACCGGCATGACGATGGTGGCGAGCGCGAGCTTGACCATGAGGGCTGCGAAACAAACGGTGAAGCCGGCAGCAATCAGGACAATCCGTCCACGCGAGGTGTCCAACCCCGCGGCACCGCGGCGGCCGGGTGCGGTGGCGCGGATGTCTTCCCGGCGCGAGACGCCGGCGCCGGCGGGGGCACCAAAGCGATGCGCAATACTGGATGGTTTGGGCGCTTCGGTTTTGGCACGATCAGGCGCGGTCATCGGCCACCGCCGCCATCATTGGCAAAACCGGCCACCGGGGCTGTCGGCATTGGGTTGCTGGTGCGCGCCATGCCGAGCGTGGATGCGAAAGCGGGCGGGGTCCGCGCATCGGAAACCGGCCTGATGGCGCTGGTTTGATGGATCGCAGACTGGCCCAACCTGGACTGGCCTAGCGCAGACTGGCCTAGCGCAGACTGGCCTAGCGCAGACTGACCCAGTGCAGGTTGGCCCAACGCAGACTGGCCTAACGCAGACTGGCCCAACGC
>JACMOQ010000170.1 GCA_014377905.1 Acetobacteraceae bacterium
CGCCCAGGCTCCCGCCCTGACCGCGCCCCCCCCCGTTGCGCCCCTCCCCCGCCGCGCGCTGGTGCGCGCGGCGGTTCAGATCAGGCTTTGATCAGCTTGCAGCCCCCGTCCGCCAATGGCCGGGCGGCGTCTTTGCCCGGTGTGGTGGATAGCAGTTTGTAGAGATCCCATTCCGACTTGCTTTCGGCTTTGGTCTTGACCTGGAACAGATAAGCCGGGAACAGCCCGCGGCCATCTTCGCGGATTGATCCGGCGCCGAACGCATCATCCTCGGTCGGCAGGCGCTTCATCGCCGCAACCGTCGCCGCGCCACTTTTCTTGGCCTCCGCGGCACCCATCTTCGCCGCTGTTTTAATGTAATGCAGCACGCTCGAATACGCACTCGCATGGGCTTGGTTCGGATAATTCTTGGGTGAATTGGCGACGATCCGCTTGGTGAACGCGCGGGTCCGGTCGTTGAGGTCCCAATAGAAGCTCTCCGTCAAGGTCAGGCCGGCAGCGATATCCAGCCCCAACGCATGAACGTCGGTAATGAACATCAGCATCGGGGCAATCTTCATCTTTCTGCCGACGCCGAATTCCGCTGCCTGTTTGATCGAGTTGACAGTATCGCCGCCGGCATTGGCCAGGCCAAGCACTTTCGCGCCAGACGCCATGGCCTGGGTCAGGAAGGACGAAAAATCGGTGGTATCAGGAAACGGATAACGGATCGCGCCGACAACCTTGCCGCCCGCCTTGGTCACCATCCGCGATGTCTGGTCCTGCAGCGAATGCCCGAATGCGTAATCAGCGGTCACAAAGAACCAGCTATCGCCGCCAGCCTTTACCGTTGCACCGCCCGATGACACCGCCATCATGTAGGTGTCGAAACTCCAGACGATGGTGTTGGGGTTGCATTGTTCCCCGGTAAGCGCCACGGCCGTTGCCGATGCGTTTAAATGCACCTTGTCCTTCAGGCGGCACACCTCGGCAACCGCCAACGCGACCGAGCTTGTCGGGACATCGGCAACCACATCGACGCTGTCATTGTCGATCCATTGCCGCGCAATCCCGGCGCCAACATCGGGCTTGTTCTGATGGTCGGCGGTAATGATCTCGACATCAAAGCCGAGGCCGGAAACCCCGGCATCGACCATCGCTTGGCGCGCGGCCACGACCGAGGTGTTGCCAGTGGTATCGCGGTAGGGGCCAGATTGGTCGTTCAGTACCCCGATGCGCAGTTTTGGGCGCTGGGCGTGGACCGCGAACGGCAGGGCCGACGTTGCGGCGACAGTGCCAAGGAGAGTACGGCGAGAAAGTGACATCAGATGTTTCCTCACGTTATTTATTGCCGCCATCATGCCCTCTGGCCTGGGTCAACCGCAAGGGAGAACTGGCGCGAGGCGCCCCTAATACTCTAAGCTGCGGGCAGGGTTCAATTTCAGGGGAATACGATGTTCGCAAAAACCACACGCCGGCTGCTGCTGGCGGCAACCGCGGCTTTCGCGATGGTGGCCTCTGCCGCCCAAGCCGGTGAGGTTACGTTCTGGACCTGGCGCCAGGAAGACAAGGCTGTGTACACCGATCTGTTCGCCGCCTTTACCAAATCCCACCCTGGTATCACGGTGAAGTTCGAAGCCTTCCCCAATGAAAACTACAACACCATTGTTTCAACCGCGCTTGCCGGCGGCAAGGGTGCCGATGTGCTGCATGTGCGCGCCTATGGCGGCCTCGAAGCGATGGCCAAGGCCGGGTATCTGGTGCCGCTCGATCCCGCGAAGGTGCCGGAACTGAAAAACCTGCCGGCCGATGCGCTCGCCAGCGAAACCTTGCGCGCCGATGGCAAAATCTACGCAGTCTCGCTCGCCGGACAGACGGTTGGCATCCTGATCAACAAGGATCTGTTCGCCACTGCCGGCGTTGCCGTGCCGACCAACTGGGCGGATTTTCTCGCCGCCGGTAAGGCGTTGAAGGCCAAGGGGATCACCCCGATCGCCAATGGCACGGCTACACCCTGGATGGTTGCGGTGTTCCATTCCGCGTTCACCAACCCCTTCCTCGGCCCGCAATTTGTGACCGACATGCTGGCCGGCAAAACCAATTTTGAAGACAAACGCTACGTCGATGCCTTGGCACGCCTGCTGGAACTGCGCGACATGCTGCCGGCCGGCTTCACCGGGGTGGATTACCCGACCGCGCAACAATTATTCTCCACCGGGCGTGCGGCCATGTTCGTTGGTGGCAGCTTCGAAATCGGGCCGTTCCGTCGTGCCAACCCCAAGCTCAACCTCGACTTTATCGCACCGCCCGCACCCGCCGCCGGCCAGCCCACCCATGTCAGCCGATGGTTCGACAGTGGCTTTGCCATCAACGCCAAATCGACCCACAGCGAAGACGCAATGGCGCTGGTGCGCTGGCTCGCCACCCCGGAATTCGCCATTCCGGCAGCGGAAAAGCTCGGCAATATTTCGTCGCTGTCCAACGCCCCGAACTCCGATCCGCTGCTTGGCAAAGTCGCCGAGCTGAATAAAACCGCGATGCCCTACATCATGCTGGTGCATTTCCGCTACGAATCCCCGACCGGGTCCGACCTGCTGCAAGATGGCGTGCAGAAGATGATGGCCGGCACCATGACGCCTGCCGAAGTTGGCAAGATGATCACCGACGGCATCGCCAAATATTACGTGCCGTTCCAGAAGAAATAAGTGACCACACGCGCCGCCCGGCGCTGGCGGCAGGGGGCATGGATTACCCTGCTGCTGGCGCCGGCGCTGATTATCCTCGCCGGTTTCGTAACGTTGCCGCTGCTGGCGGCATTGCGCTACGCGTTTTACGCGTTTGACGGGCTGGCGCCGGCGGGCTTTGTCGGAACAGCCAATTTCGAGACCATCCTTTTCGAGGCGCCCTACGCAGCCTGGACGATGCGGGCGCTTGGGCATAATGCCATCGTCTTTGTCAGCCTGATGCTTTTTCAGAACGGCCTCGCCTATCTCGTAGCGTTCGCATTGCTGAAAACCTTGCCTGGCCATCGGCTGCATCAGGTGATCGTCTTCCTGCCGGTGGTGCTGTCGGCGGTGATTGTCGGCTTTCTGTGGAAGCTGATGCTGCATCCGCTGTTCGGGGTGATAAATGCGGCACTCGCGCTCCTCGGTATCGCCCCGCACCCGTGGCTCGGCGATGAAAACACTGCGCTCGGCGCTATCATCCTGACCAACGCATGGCATTGGCTTGGCTTCCCCGCACTGATTTTCCTCGCCGGCATGCAACGGATCGGTGCCGAAACGCTGGAGGCCGCGCGGCTTGATGGCGCCGGGGATTGGGTGTTGCTGCGCCATATCATCTGGCCGCTGGTCGCCCCCGCCACCACCATCGTTTTCACCCTCACCTTCATCGGCAGTTTTAATTGGTTTGAACTGCCTTATGTAATGGCCGGCCTGACCGGGTCACCGGGCGGCGCCACCGATGTGCTGGGGCTCTACGCTTATAGGCTGGCGTTCGGCAGTGCCACCGCCGGCTTGCAGGATTTCGGTCGGGGATCAGCAATGGCGGTGCTAATGTTCCTGTTCCTGGCGATGGTTTCGGCTGTCGCGCTGAAGTTTCTGCGGCGGCGTGAGATGGAGTTGTAGGGTGGGTAAGCCCCTGCGCCACCCCGTGATGCCCGAGCGCCTGAAAAACTCTGCCATCCAGATCCTGCTCGTCATCAACGCGGTGATCATGCTGTTCCCGCTTGGCCTGATGGTGCTGTCATCGTTCAAGTCCAACGCGGAGATATTTGACTCGCCCTTCGCCTTACCTGCCACGCTGGATTTTTCCAACTTGTTGCGGGTCTGGCAGGATACCGAGTTCCTGCAATATCTCGGCAATTCAATGATCATTACTGGCGCGTCAGTCATGGCGATCCTGGTAACTGGTACCCTCGCGGCCTACGCCCTGGCGCGCTACCGCTTCCGGTTCAGCAATGCGATTTTCCTGTTCTTTCTCGCCGGATTGATGGTGCCGTTGAAGCTTGCGGTCATCCCGCTGTTTATCGAGTTGGATACACTCGGGCTGCTCGATACGCGGCTCGGGTTGGTCCTGGTTTACGTCGCAATGGGTCTGCCGTCGGCGGTGTTCATTTTGACCGGCTTTTTGCGCAGTCTTCCGGGCGAACTGGAAGAATCGGCTCGCATCGAGGGTGCGAGCGAGGCACGGATTTTGTGGCAGATCATGCTGCCTCTGGCGCGTCCGGCCCTGGTGATCGCCGCTATCCAGAACGCGGTGCCAATCTGGAATGATTTCTTTTTTCCATTGATTTTCATTACGACCGACAGTCGCAAAACCCTGCCACAAGGGCTCACCGTTTTCATGGGCGAATACAACACCGATTGGGGGGTGCTGTTCGCCGGCCTGACCTTGGCAGCTTTGCCGATCACCTTGGTCTATATTGTTCTATCGCGCCACTTCATTGCCGGAATGACCGCGGGCGCGGTGAAATAGCTGCACCGATCAGGTGAAGCATGCGTCCAGTAATTTGGCGAATGCCCGCGCGCGATGGCTGGTCGCCTTCTTGTCGGCAGCGTCCATTTCGCCATATGTTTTGGCGGCACCTTCCGGCGCGAACATCGGGTCGTAGCCAAACCCATGCAATCCGCGCGGTGGCCAGACCACGTGGCCGTCGATGCGGCCTTCGAACAGCTCGACATGCCCATCCGGCCAGGCCAACGCCAGCACGCTGATGAACCAGGCGCGCTTGTCGGTGGCAGTGCCGAGTTCACGATGCACGCGCCCCATCGCCGCGCCAAAATCCTTGTTCGGACCTGCCCAGCGGGCCGACACCACGCCAGGCGCGCCATCGAGGGCAGCCACGCAAAACCCGCTATCATCGGCGAGCGAGGGCAGGCCGGACGCGGTTGCCGCCGCCACCGCCTTTAGCCGCGCATTGCCCGCGAAGTCGGGCTCGGTTTCTTCCGGCTCGGGCAGACCGAGCCCGCCCGCTGACACCACATCGACCTGATGTGACCCCAGCAAGGCAATAATTTCTTTTAGTTTTCCCGGATTATGGCTGGCCAGCACCAGCCGGCTGCCCGGCGTCAGCTGGCGTGCCATTAAATCCCGACCGCGGTGCGCTGGGCGGCGAACAACTGCCCGGTACCGATTTTGGCCAGCCGCATCAGTTCCATAAACTCGTGCTCCTGGAACGGGGTTTTTTCCGCCGTGCCCTGGATTTCGACAATACCACCGCCTTCAGTTAGCACGAAATTGGCGTCGGCCTGCGCGTCGCTGTCTTCGGCGTAATCGAGGTCGAGCACAGCCGCACCATTATAAAGCCCGCAGGACACCGCCGCGACCTGGCCGATCAACGGGATGGTCTTAATGACGTTCATTTTCTTCAGGTGCTGGAACGCAATATGCAAGGCAACCCACGCCCCGGTAATTGACGCACAGCGCGTGCCGCCATCGGCATTGAGCACGTCGCAGTCGAGCGCGATGGTCATTTCGCCCATCGCGGCGCGATCCACCACTGCCCGCATCGACCGTCCGATCAGGCGCTGAATTTCCTGGGTGCGGCCGGATTGCTTGCCGCGTGCGGCCTCGCGGTCGCCACGGGTATGGGTGGCGCGTGGCAACATGCCGTACTCGGCGGTTACCCAGCCGAGGCCGGAATTGCGCATGAACGGCGGCACGCGGGCTTCGACGCTCGCCGTGCACAATACTTCGGTGCCGCCCATGCGGATCAGGGCCGATCCTTCGGCATGATGGGAAAAGCCGGTGGTGATGGAAACGTCGCGAAGGGTGTCAGAAGCTCGGCCAGATGGGCGCATTATAGAGGTCCGTGGGATATGAGGTGGATGTTTTGCCGATCCGCGCTGGTTCGTGCAAGCCTGGGTGGCTTC
>JACMOQ010000171.1 GCA_014377905.1 Acetobacteraceae bacterium
AGCACCCGGGGCGGGAAGGGCAGCAACTTCAGCTCATAGGCCAGGCGCAGCTCCTCCAGGGCCCAGAGAGCCCGGAAGGAGCGCGCGTCGGCGCAGTGATATAGGGCGAGGTTAGTCAGCGTAGACCGCCGCGCGCTTCTGCATGTTGGACATCACCGCCTCGACCTGGTTCGGCGAGCCGATCAGGGCGCCCTGTTCCTGGCTCTCGGCCAGCAGGATGGCGTGCTGGTCGGCGTCGTGGGCCATGTCCAGCAAGCGCTTGGAGCCCTTGATGGCGTCCGGGTTCTTCGCGGCGATCTCGGCGGCCAGCGCCAGGGCCTCGGCGCGGGGGTCGGCGCAGACGCGGGTGGCGAAGCCCATCTGCAGGGCCTCCTCGCCGTTGAAGATGCGGCCGGTATAGGTCAGCTCCCGGACCACGTCGTCGCGCACCAGGCGCTTCATCAAGACCACGCCGCCCATGTCGGGGACCAGGCCCCACTTGATCTCCATCACCGCCATGCGGGTGTCGGCGGTGACGAAGCGCAGGTCGGCGCCGAGCGCCAGCTGGAAGCCGCCGCCGAACGCGACGCCGTGGACCGCGGCGATGACGGGCACCGGCAATTGCCGAAACCCCCATACCGCCTGCTGGGAATGATTGGCGGGGCCAGGGGGGCGGCCCGCGAGGCCGCGCTCCGGCGCGCCGGGGATGCCCTCGCCGCCGTGCTCCTTCATGGCAGCAAATCGCCCCATGTCGAGGCCAGCGCAAAACGCCCTGCCCTCGCCCGACAGCACCACCGCGCGAAGCCCCTTTTCGCGGCTGAGCCGGTCCGACGTCGCCACCAGCGCCTCGAACATCGCCACATCCAGCGCATTCATCTTGTCGGCGCGGACCAGACGGACATCGGCAACGCCGTGCGAAATGGATACCGAAACGCGGTCCTCCATGGGTGTTTCCTCCCTCAATTTTTTATGGCGCGCCGCTTTACAGCCGCGCCTTGTCCGGTTTAGTCAATCAACTAACTAACCCGGAAGCCTCCTCTTAAAGCAGGAAACAGCCATGTTCAATCCGCAGCTTCTCGCAGGGCGAAACATTATGGTGACGGGGGGCGGCACCGGCCTCGGCAAATCGATGGCGGCGCGCTTCCTCGAACTCGGCGCCGAGGTGCATATCTGCGGTCGCCGCAAGGGCGTCTGCGACGAGACCGCCACCGAGCTGATGGACCTGTATGGCGGCAAGGTCACCAGCCATGGCGTCAACATCGCCGACGCCGCCGCGGTGGATGCGATGATCGAGGGCATTTTTGTCGATCGCCCGCTCACCGACCTGATCAACAACGCCGCCGGCAATTTCATCGCCCGCACCCAGGACCTGACGCCGCGCGGCTTCGACGCGATCGCCAATATCGTGATGCACGGCACCTTCTATGTGACGCATGCCGTGGGCAAACGATGGATCGCCGGCCACACCCCCGGCAATGTGGTGTCGATCACCGTCACCTGGGTGCGCAATGGTAGCCCCTATGTGGTGCCGTCGACGATGAGCAAATCGGCGATCCACGCCATGACGATGTCGCTGGCCACCGAATGGGGCCGCTATGGCATCCGGTTGAATACGATTGCGCCGGGCGAAATTCCCACCGAGGGCATGAGCAAACGGATAAAACCCGGTGACGAGGCCGGCGCCCGCACCAAGGCGCAGAACCCGATGGGCCGGGTCGGCAAGATGGAGGAATTGCAGAACCTCGCGGTGTTCCTGATCTCCGGCGGCTGCGACTGGATCAATGGCGAGACCATCGCCATGGACGGCGGCCAGGCGCTGGCGATGGGCGGCAATTTCTATCAGCTGCGCGACTGGTCCGACGCCGACTGGACCCAGGCCCGCGACAGCATCAAGGCGCAGAACGACAAGGACAGAGCGGCCCGGGGGTGAACCCGTTCCCCGGATGCTGCGCAACGCGTCGCGTTTGCGACGTGGTGCGCTGCTGATCCGGGGCCCCGGTGACGGAAGCAATAACCAGGATCCCGGCTCCGCGGGGCAGCATAAGAATGCTGCACCGCATCCGGGACACCCGCCGTCGATCCGGCTTGTCATTCCCAACTATCAACATCACACTCTCCCCCAACTAATAAAACGCAGGGGGAAATCCATGTCCGTTTCAGAGGCGGCGACGCTGGCAGATGTGCTGCGCCTGCAGGGGCAGATCCGCGGCGATGCCACGGCGCTGGTGTTCGAGGGGCACAGCACCAGTTTTCGCACGCTCGACCGTCACAGCAATGCCGTTGCCAATGGCCTCATGGCGCTCGGCGTGCAGCGCCACGAGCGCGTCGCCTATCTCGGCAAGAACAGCGACATCTTCATCGAACTGCTGTTCGGCGCCATCAAGGCCGGCGTCGTGATGGCGCCGGTGAACTGGCGGCTGGCCGGGCCCGAGATCGCTTTCATCGTCGAGGACTGCAAGGCGGCGATCCTGTTCGTCGGCCCGGAATTCGTCGAGCAGGTTCGCGACCTGCAGTCGCAGCTCCCCGGCGTGCGCTTCTTCATGACCACCGAAGGCGGCGCCTCCGAGTGGCAGGATTTTCGAAGCTGGCGCGACGCGCAAAATGACCGGGACCCCGACACACCGCTCGGCAAGAACGAGGTCGCGATCCAGCTCTACACCTCCGGTACCACCGGCAAGCCGAAGGGCGCCATGCTGTCGCACGACAATTTCCTGTCGCTGCTGCGGATCGCCGAGCAGGACACGCCGGACTGGAACAAATGGACCGAGGACGATGTCTCGCTGGTGGCGATGCCGATCTTTCATATCGGCGGCGTCGGCTGGGCGGTCTACGGCCTGTATCATGGCGCCAAGAGCGTGATCGCGCGGGAGTTCGACCCGACCAAGGTACTGGATTTCTTTGAACGCTTCGGCATCTCGAAACTGTTCCTGGTGCCGGCGGCGATGCAGTTCATCGTGCGGCAGCCGCGCGCGCGCCAGGTGGGTTTTTCCAGGCTGCGCTACATCCTCTATGGCGCCTCGCCGGTTCCCGCCGGCCTGGTGGAAGGAAGCATCCCGGTGTTCCGCTGCGGGCTCCTGGAGATGGAACGGCAGGACGAGGC
>JACMOQ010000013.1 GCA_014377905.1 Acetobacteraceae bacterium
CGGGTCGATGCGGCGAAAGTGGCGGCGGTGCTCGGCCTACCGATCAAGCGGGCGGACGCAAATTTTGTCCGCGAGGCAACTGGGTTCGCCGTCGGTGGGGTTTCGCCGGTTGGCTTCACCAGCCCACCACTGCTGATGTTCGATCAGGATCTACTGGCTTTGGGCACGGTGTGGGCCGCGGCGGGATCGCATAGCCATGTGTTTCCGATTGCCGCGACCGATCTACTGCGGATCACCGGGGCGACGCTTGCCGATGTGCGGGTGGATGATTAACGGCGGTAAAGTGCCGCCAGCGGAATGGTCACCCCAATTTCGGGAAGCGCGAGGCTGGCCTCCAGCCCTTCGACCATTTCCGCCGCCCAGCCAGTGCTGCGCCGGCGCACGGTGATTTCGGCGTGCTCCGGTTCCAGCATGACATAGGCCAAAACGGTTGGCACGCCGGCATATTCAGCGGCTTTCACCCGACGATCGGTCAGCGCGGTGGACGGCGACAGCACCTCGAACACCACGGTTGGGGTGATAAGGTCGCTGTTATCGTCGCCATCGGCGCACACAACACTAGCATCGGGGTAACGCACCCGGCCTGGGGTAAGAACTTTCAGGTCGGGGCCGAATGCCTCGCAGTGGGTAGGGAGCGCCGGCACCAACCAAGCGGTCAACCGCGTGGCAACCCGACTATGTGCGCGGGTACCGCCCGTCATCGCCACCGGCTGAATACCGTCAAACTCATATTTAAGCGGCTGGGCACGCTCCCAGGCGAGAAATTCATCGACCGTCAGCGGGTTCAGGAATGCGCCCATACTGTTAACATAGCCCCAAGACCGGACGAATTCCAGCAGATTGCGCAAGCTTCACCCGCAAACGCTAGCCCGCCTCGCATTCCGGGGTTGGCTTGGCGCGGGCAAAGCTTTACGACGTGTAACACGTTCTGTCCCGGAACCGCCCGACACAGGTCCACCTGGCAGTACGGTCGAGGAGCCATCGCATGTCGTCGCCGCAGCCAAACGCCCAACCGGCTGATTTTACTGATGTGTCGTTCGAGGACGCGCTGGCGGAGCTTGAGCGAATCGTCCGTGGCCTCGAAGGCGGGCAGCAGAAACTCGAAGACGCGATCGGTGCGTACGAGCGCGGCGCCCTCCTGCGCCGCCATTGTGAAGCCAAGTTGGCTGAGGCTGAAGCCCGGGTGCAGGCGATTGTTGCCGCCGCCGATGGGACACTCAGCCTCGAAGATGTAAAATAAATGACCCATTCCGATCCCCTCGCCGCCGCGCTGCGTGCAGCTGCCGCCGATGTCGAAGCCGCCCTTGAAGAATTGCTGCCGGCCGAAGAAGGTGCCGAAGCCCGGCTATGTGCGGCCATGCGTTACGCGACGCTCGGCGGCGGTAAGCGGATGCGGGCCTTCCTGGTGATGGAAACCGCTGCCCTGTTTGGGGTTGACCGGTCCTGCGCCGCCCGCGTGGCGGCATCCGTGGAAATGCTGCACGCCTACAGCCTGATCCATGACGACTTGCCGGCGATGGATGATGATGATCTGCGGCGCGGCAAACCGTCCTGCCACAAGCAGTTTGATGAAGCCACCGCCATCCTTGCCGGCGATGCACTCCAGGCCCGCGCCTTCGAAATCCTTGGCGAGGTCGCCACCCACACCAGCCCGGAAGCGCGTTGCGAACTGGTGGTGGCATTGGCCCACGCCGCCGGCGCGCGCGGCATGTGCGGCGGACAGATGATTGATATCGACGCCGAGGGCAAAACCCTGACCGCCGAGCAAATCGGCCGGCTGCAGGCGCTGAAAACCGGCCGGCTGATCCAATATTCCGCGGAAGCCGGCGCCATTCTCGGGCGGGCGCCATTGCATCATCGCCATCAGATTGCCGCATATGGGCGCGATCTGGGCACCGCGTTTCAGATTGCCGACGATGTGCTGGATGCGACTGGCAACGCGGCCGAGGTCGGCAAGGCGGTCGGCAAGGATGCAGCGGCTGGTAAGGCGACTCTGGTTGGCGTTCTCGGGCTTGAACGGGCCCTGGCGCAAGCCGACATGCTGGCGGCGCAAGCAGCCCAGCATGTGGACGGATTTGGCGAGAACGGCGCACTGTTGCGGCAGTTGGCGGCGTATGTGGTTTCGCGAAGGACATAGACCCAGCAATGAATGCCCCCATTGTGCCTGCGACAGCGACCACCCGGCCGATCACCCCTTTGCTGGACCGTGTCCGCATCCCGGCTGACCTGCGCAATTTCTCGATCGACCAGTTGAAGCAGCTGGCCGACGAAGTCCGCGCCGAAACCATCGACGCGGTATCGGTCACCGGCGGGCATTTGGGCGCAAGCCTCGGTGTGGTCGAGCTGACCGTTGCGCTGCACGCGATTTTCGACACACCGACGGATCGGCTGCTGTGGGATGTTGGGCACCAGGCCTATCCGCATAAAATCCTCACCGGGCGCCGCGATCGCATCCGCACTTTGCGGCAAGGCGGCGGGCTGTCCGGCTTCACCCGGAGATCGGAAAGCGAATACGACCCGTTTGGCGCGGCGCATTCCTCGACCTCGATTTCCGCCGGCCTTGGCATGTCGGTTGCCCGCGATCTGCGCCAGGCACGCGGCATCAAGGATGACCGCCATGTCGTGGCCGTGATCGGCGATGGCGCGATGAGCGCTGGGATGGCTTACGAGGCGATGAACAACGCCGGCAGCCGTCATTCCCGGCTGGTGGTGGTATTGAACGACAACGACATGTCGATCGCCCCACCGGTTGGCGCAATGAGCGCCTATTTGTCGCGCCTGCTGTCATCGCGCAGCTTCCTGGGCCTGCGTGACCTCGCCGCCCGCATGGCCAAGCGGTTCCCCAAGGGCATCGAGCGCACCGCCCGCCGCGCCGAGGAATATGCCCGCGGCATGCTGACCGGCGGAACTTTGTTTGAGGAGCTGGGGTTTTATTATGTCGGCCCGATTGACGGCCATAACCTCGACCATCTGATCCCGGTGATGCGCAATGTGCGCGACGCCGAGGAATATGGCCCGATCCTGCTGCACGTGATCACCCAAAAGGGCAAAGGCTACGAGCCGGCCGAGGCGAGTGCCGACAAGCTCCACGCGGTATCCAAATTCAATGTGCTGACCGGTGAACAGGCCAAGGCGCCGCCGGGACCGCCGACTTATACCAACGTCTTCGCCGCCGCCTTGATCCAGGCTGCCGAGGCAGATCCCGATATCGTTGCCATCACTGCCGCCATGCCATCCGGCACCGGTTTGGACAAATTTGCCAAGCGCTTCCCAGATCGGATTTTTGATGTCGGGATTGCCGAGCAGCACGCAGTGACCTTTGCGGCGGGCCTCGCCACCGAAGGCATCAAGCCGTTCTGCGCGATATATTCGACCTTCCTGCAGCGCGGGTATGACCAGTTGGTGCATGACGTCGCCATCCAAAGCCTGCCGGTGCGCTTCGCCATCGACCGCGCCGGCCTGGTCGGCAATGACGGCGCCACCCATGCCGGCAGCTTCGACATCGCTTATCTGGCGTGCATCCCCGGCATCGTGCTGATGGCACCATCCGATGAGGCCGAACTGATGCACGCGGTTGCCACGCTTGCCGCCATCGATGATCGCCCCAGCGCGGTCCGCTTCCCGCGCGGCGAGGCAACCGGGCGTACCCTGCCGGAAAAAGGCTCCATCCTGCCGCTCGGTATCGGGCGGGTGCTGCGTGAAGGCAGCCGGGTGGCGATCCTGGCGCTCGGGCCGCGTCTCGCCGAAGCGCTGAAGGCCGCCGACCAACTGGCTGGCTTGGGGGTGTCGGTCACGGTGGCCGATGCGCGTTTTGCCAAACCGATCGATACTGCGCTGGTCGAGCAACTTGCGCGCCATCACGAAATGCTTGTGACCATCGAGGAAGGGTCTTCCGGTGGGTTCGGAGCACTGGTCATGCAGCACCTCGCCTGGGCCGGCTTGCTCGATAACGGGCTGAAATTCCGCCCGATGGTGCTGCCCGACCGGTTTATCGACCACGACACCCCCGCCCGCCAGATGATTGAGGCCGGGTTGAACGCGGCAGACATTGTTGCAACCGTATCTGTGGCGTTGAAGCTGTGATTACCCGTCGTGCCGCGCTGGTCGGGCTTGGCTTGCTGCCAATGGCAAGGCTCAATGCAGCCGAATTATCGGCGCCAGTCCTGTCGGTGCAGCATTTCAATGACGGATTGCTGCGGGTCATGAAGGCCGGCCACGCCGTGCCGTTTAACGACCGGGTGCACATGTTGACCCCGATCGTCGAGCAGGTGTTCGACCTGCCTTTGATCCTGCGCAGGTCCGTCGGCAATCACTGGGCAAAATTCAACGATGCCGCCAAGGCCGATCTGCTTGCCGCCTTCGATGCCTTCACGGTCGCCACCTGGGTGGCGAATTTCGACAATTTCAACGGCGAGGTCTTCGAGATCGCCCCCGAGGCGCGACAGGTCGGGCAGGAAATGGTGGTGCAGACCCGCATCGTGGCAAAGACCGGCGAACCGACGCGGCTCGATTACGTGATGCGAGAAGTTGGGCAGGCATCATCCGGCGGGCCAGGCGTGTGGCGGGCTGTGGATATTCTGCTGAACGGCACCATCAGCCGGGTGGCGGTGCAACGGTCGGATTTCCGCGCCATTGTTGATGCCGGCGATCCGGGTGCGCTGATTATTTTGCTGCGTAACAAGACCGCCGCACTTTTGGCCGGCGCCGCCAAACCGTGACCATTCTTGCCGCAATCGCGC
>JACMOQ010000172.1 GCA_014377905.1 Acetobacteraceae bacterium
TATCTCGAAATGGGGGCGTCGGGCGCCCAGCTTGGCACGCGCTTCGCGGCGACGGTGGAAAGCATTGCGCATGCGAACTTCAAGCAGGCCTTCGTGCGCGGCAATGCGCGTGATGCGCTGCCGTCGATCCAGTTGGATGAACGCTTCCCGGTGATCCCGGTGCGCGGGCTGGTCAACGACGGCACCAAGCAGTTTCTGCGCCATCAGGCCGCAACCGCCGCGCGTTTCCAGTCAGGCGAACTGACCAAGGAAGCCGCCCAGCTTGAGATCGAACATTTCTGGGCCGGCGCGCTGCGGCGGGCGGTGGTCGATGGCGATGTGGAAAACGGTTCGGTGATGGCCGGGCAGTCTATCGGGATGGTGACCTCGGTAATGACCGTGGCCGCGGTGATTGAGGAAATTGTTGGGCAGGCGGTCACGGCGTTGGAGGCGCGGGCCGCTTAACGCAAATCCTTCACCGCACCGAAATACGCCCGCATCGCGTCCAGATGCGCCTGCATGGTGCGCCCGGCGATGCGCGCGCGCACCCCGCGGGTGAAGGTGTTATTGAGGGTGATGTGTGTCACCCCCAGCGCCTTCCACTGCTTGAATTCGGTGCGCCATTCATCGGGCGTGCCTTCGCCGGCCGATGTCCAGACTTCCAGGCCCACGCTTGCCGGATCGCGGCCTTCGGCTTCGACCATGCGGCGCAGTTTGTCCCATTCGGCTTGCGCGGCCGCCCCTGGCGGATGGGCCAG
Organism: Acetobacteraceae bacterium; assembly: GCA_014377905.1. Classification (GTDB taxonomy): domain Bacteria; phylum Pseudomonadota; class Alphaproteobacteria; order Acetobacterales; family Acetobacteraceae; genus CAITOL01. The sequence goes on from JACMOQ010000172.1 coordinate 738, forward strand.
CATCATCCAGCCATCGCCCATCCTGGCAATGCGCTGCAAGGTCACATCCATGTGGCCGCCGAACCAGACCGGGATGCGCTTGGCAACCGGCAACGGGTTGATCCCGGCGTCCGGGATGGTGTGGAAGCGGCCATTGAAGGTTACGTGCGGTTCAGCCCACAGCGCCTGCATCACCCGGACCTGTTCTTCCGACCGCTTGCCGCGATTGCGAAAATTTTCGTTGAGGCCGACGAACTCCGCCTCGTTCCAGCCAATCCCGACGCCGAGCCGCAATCGCCCGCCGCCTGACAGCACATCCACGCTCGCGGCTTGTTTGGCGACCAGCACGGTCTGGCGTTGGGCGAGGATCAGCACCTGGGTCGAAAATTCGATGACTTTGGTGGCCGCAGCGAGAAAGCCCATCAGCACGAACGGGTCATGGAAGAAATCGGCGGAAGTGTTGCGATTGCCCCAATCCGGCCGGCTCGCGACATTCACCCCGAGCACGTGATCGGTGAGGCAAAGATGGTCGTAGCCCATCGCCTCGGCGGGTTGGGCGTATTCCCGCACGATCGCCGATGTGCCGCCAATGTCGCCGAATGGTAGCCCGATGCCGATCTTCATGCCCGATCCCTTGCGGATTTTGTCGCCTGCGTCCGATCCTATAGACTACGCCGCAACAGGCAACGGAGGCATCACATGCTCACTTTGGGATACAAGGCGTCGGCGGAACAATTCGCCCCGAACCAATTGCTTGATTTCGCCGTTCTGGCCGAGGAATGCGGCTTTGACAGCGTTTTCGTCAGCGATCATTTCCAGCCCTGGAAGCATACGGATGGGCACGCACCGTTCTCCCTGGTGTGGCTCGGCGCACTTGGCGCCAAGACCAGGCGAGTGGTGATGGGGACGTCGGTGCTGACGCCGACTTTCCGCTACCATCCGTCAATCGTTGCGCACGCTTTCGGCACGCTGGGCGCGATGTTCGAAGGCCGGGTGATCCTGGGCATCGGCACTGGCGAAGGGTTGAACGAAGTGCCATCGACCGGACAGCCCTGGCCGGAATTCAAAGAACGCTTCGCCCGCATGCGTGAAGCGGTGACCTTGATGAGGAAGCTGTGGACCGAGGATCGGGTGACGTTCGAGGGCACTTATTACAAGACCGAGGCCGCCACGATTTACGACAAGCCGAAAATCCCGGTGCCGATCTACATCGCCGGCGCCGGCGCGATGGTGGCGAAATACGCGGGCCGGATGGGCGACGGCTTCATCTGCACCTCGGGCAAGGCTGAAACCCTTTACACCGAAACCCTGCTGCCCAATGTCGCCGAGGGCCTTACGCTGGGTGCCCCGAAACGTGCGCCCTATGACCGGATGATTGAGGTCAAAGTGAGCTTTGATACCGACAAGGAACGCGCCTTGCAGGACACGAAACACTGGGCGGCGCTGGCGCTGACAGCGGAAGAAAAAATGACAGTGGAAGACCCGGTGGCGATGGAAAAGCTCGCCGATGCGTTGCCGCTGGAACGCACCGCCAAGCGCTGGATTGTGTCCAACGACGCCGAAGAACATGTCGAGAAAATCGCCTGGTATGTCGGGCTTGGCTTCAACCATCTGGTATTTCACGCGCCTGGCCCGGATCAGGCACGGTTCCTGAAATTATACGGGGAGGAAATTTTGCCCCGCCTGCGCAAGCGCTTCGGATGAGCGCACTATCGCTGCACGCACTGCCCGGCATCCCGATGGTGATGCCGGGTGACGACATTGCCGGGCTGATTGCGGATGGGTTGGGCCGCGCTGAACTGGTCCCCCAGGATGGCGATGTGGTGGTGATCGCGCAGAAAATCATCTCCAAATCGGAAGGCCGCACCGTGAAGCTGTCCGATGTCGCGCCATCTGCCGAGGCCGAGGAACTTGGCGGGCAAATCGGCAAGGACCCGCGCATCGTGCAAGTGATTTTGGGCGAAGCGGTGCGGGTGGTGCGCGCCCGGCCCGGATTGATGATCGTCGAACACAAGCTCGGGTTTGTGATGGCCAATGCCGGCGTCGATCAATCGAACGTCGATGGCCGCGACGGTCAGGCGCGGGTGCTTCTGCTGCCGGAAGACCCGGATGGCAGCGCCCAGGCAATCCGCACCCAGTTGACCGCGCGGTATGGCGTCCATCTTGGCGTCATCATCAATGACAGTTTCGGGCGCGCCTGGCGTCGGGGAACGGCGGGCATCGCCATCGGGGTCGCCGGCTTGCCGGGACTGGTCGATCTGCGCGGCAATCCGGATCTGTTTGGTCGCATTCTGGAAGTATCGATCATCGGATACGCCGATGA
>JACMOQ010000173.1 GCA_014377905.1 Acetobacteraceae bacterium
GGCGGGCGAAGGGCAGCGAGGGGTAGATAAGCTGTTCTTTTTGTGAACAAAAAGAACCAAAAAAACTTTTTGACACTTTGTTGCCGTTGGCGCGGGGCCGACAGCAAATCCGGTCGGATAAAGATGATCTTGATTACAAGACGTTAGAGCGTGTTTGCTGATTTAACAAAGAAGGCGCTCAAATTCTTCCTGATGCGCTCCAATACTGGCCCAACCGGCGCCACAAAAACCTCCCCGGTAATCATCTCAAAAGCGCGAATGTAAACTGCCGAGGTTTCCGCGATCACCGCCGCCGGGATGTCCGGGATGGCATCGCGATACGGGTCGCAGCGCGCCACCACCCAGTTGCGGACAAAATCCTTGTCGAAACTGTCCGGCTTGTCGCCAGCCGCAAAGCGCGCGGCGTAGCTTGCAGCAAACCAGTAACGGCTGCTGTCCGGGGTATGGATTTCATCGGCGAGCACAATTCGTCCAGCCTCGTCGGTGCCGAACTCGTATTTCGTATCGACCAGGATCAACCCGCGTGCCGCCGCCATCTTTTGGCCGCGCGCGAACAGCGCCAGCGCATAGCCCGATACAACCTCCCATTGCGCCGGGGTCAGCAATTTCTGCCCGATGATCTCAGCCACCGTCAGCGGCGCATCGTGCCCACCGTCGAATTCCTTGCTGGTCGGCGTAATGATCGGCGTCGGCAATTTTTCATTGTCGCGCATCCCGTCGAGAAATGTTGCGCCATACATGACCCGCTGTCCGGCCTTGTACATCGGCAAAATGGATGTCCCGGTGGTCCCCGCGAGGTAGCCGCGCACCACGATCTCAACCGGCAGAATATCAAGCCGCTGTCCGACCACCACGTTGGGATCGGGATAGGACAGCACATGGTTGGGGCAGATATCGCCCGTGGCCTCAAACCAGAACCGCGCCGTCTGGGTCAATACCTGGCCCTTGCCGGGAATGGCGGCCAGGTTGCGGTCAAACGCGCTCAGCCGGTCGGTCGAAATTAAAATCCGCCGGCCATCGGGCAAATCGTAATTATCGCGCACCTTGCCCCGGTAGTGGTTCGGCAGTTCCGGGATGGTTGCGTCATCGAGAACCTGCAAAATCTGCGCTCCAGTGTATTCGTGTAAAACAAGGACCCGCTATCCTTTACCAGCCCAGACCGGTCTTTGCGATGTCTTTGCGAAGGATCGCCGGCTGGCGCCCAAGCGGGCGTTGGGCGCGTCAATCCTGCGGGTAAAGCGCGATCATCTCCTCGGCGGCCGCCAGGTCCTCGGGTCGGTTGACGTTGAAGAACGGATCAAACGGAACCGTGCCAAAGTCGATTTCGGCCACGCCATGGCGGGCGCTGAAGGCACCGATTTTGCGCTCGCCACCGCGCAAGGCGGTCTCCAGAGCATCGGCAAGCGCCACCGGCCACAAGCCGATCACCGGATGGGTCCAGCCTGCCGACACCGCACACGCCAAAGGCTGCGCACCGCGGCCGGCAAGCAGTCGCGCCACCAGGTCACGCGGCAGAAACGGCGTATCGGTCGGCACCGACAGCACGTCCCGCGCGCCGGGATGGGTCACCTGCGCCCAACGCAGCCCGGCAAGAATGCCAGCCAACGGGCCGAGAAAATCAGGCAATGGGTCGGCGATAATCGGTAAACCGAAACCAGCCAGCCGCGCGGCATCGCCATTGGCGTTCAGCACCAACCCCGCCACTTGCGGCGCGACGCGGTCAATGGCGTGTGCCATCAGGCTTTGCCCGGCGAGCATCCGCAACGGCTTATCGCCGCCACCCATGCGCTGGCCACGCCCGCCGGCCAGTAAAACCCCGATTATTCCGGGCAAGGCGCCCCCGATGCGCCGGCAACCGGCTCCCACGTCGCATCGGCGACCAGTTGCGCCGCTGTCGCATCGGTCTGGAACTGGGTTGCCCCGCCGCTTTCGTCGAACCACGGCGCCGCACGGCCGACGACCATGATAGCAGCAAGCCGCAAGGCAGGTTTCCGCATCGGCGTTTTCCCTAACCGTTCGTTTCCATGGCTTGGCGATCATCAAGCCACGGCGCAATCAACGTTTCCACCAGATTGTCGCGGTTTTGCAAGAACCCAAAACGCATACTGACTTTGGCGTGGCAAGGACATCCAGCAGTGCAGGCAGCGTATTTCCAATGGTTTCAGCGTGGCATGCTGGCGTGCCTGATTGCATCCGGGCTCGCCATCCCCAGTGTGGATGCAAAATTGATCTACACCACCGCCCCGTTCCGCAACGGACAGGTGATCCTGCGCGCCCAGGGCGTCGTCGATTCAGGGGATGCCGTCCGCTTACATGCAGCGCTTGGCCGGGCGGCGGCCTATGGCCAGGTTGCCTCAATCGCCTTCGACAGCCCTGGTGGCAACGTCGCGGAAGGCATCGCATTGGCGCGGGAAATTCGCCGCAGTGGCCTGCCGTTGGTCGTGGCAGGCAAGCAAACCTGCGCGTCGATCTGCTTTCTGATCTTCGCTGCCGCCCCGGTGCGCTATGTCGCCAGAACCGCGCGGGTGGGCGTGCATAGCGCATCAGACGCGAGCGGGGGCGAGTCACCAGGATCGCGCGCCGCCACCACCGTGCTTGCACGCGCCGCGGCGGGCTACGGCGTGCCATCTGAAATTCTTGAAAAAATGATCGCAACTGCACCTGGGCGAATGGCTTGGCTGACCGACACCGATCTCGCGTCGATGGGCGTCATACAATACGATCCTGATTGACACTTTTCTGCGTGATCCGCTGAAGTCTCGAACCAATTCCTTGTGGCGTGACTACTGGAACTTTGAAGGTGCGGAAGCGCTAGCTTTGAGGCATCGGCAGATGGCAGCCGGGTGTCCCCATTCGCTTTGCCAAACGCTGCTGCACCACGCTCTTGCAATTATTCAAATGGGTTTTATATCCACCGCGGTCGTTAACGGCTACCTGACTTGGATCAAATCTGATCAGAAATAACATGTTCAGAAACTGCAGTGAAAGTCGAACGAGTATGGGAAAATTCAGATGAGAAAATTCGTCGTTTTTTTATGGAATTATGTGTTTGATCACAGAGTCAGTCCACTGCGCCACATTCCAGATATTGCCACACGGCATATGATTTTGCAGGTTTTAGCTTGGATGTGGGTATTGTCTTTTTCTGTCGCGATCGGAAGTTACACAATGCTTGCCGCGAACTTGGTCGGCCATGCCGTTTTGATCGCCGCAGCGACAATAACTGTGGCAACTTATACGGTTGCTGCATCGAAGCCTCAAATATTTGCAACCGGTTTGGGTCGCAGTCGCGGTGGCGAGCACGAATAAATGGCTGATAATCCTGGGAAAGGGGCGGCACAATTGCGAGGGCATTAGCCGGTCGGTTTATTTGAAAATCGGATTAAGCTGATCCCGCGCATCAGTGGGGTGCAAAGCGGGCGAAATCTGCAACGCCATCTCGTCTGGGGCGCCAACCTACCCCGTCCGGTCTTGACCTTGACCGGCGCACGGCCGACTGCGGAGGTGCTGGCGGCAACGCTGGCCTTTCTGTCAAAAATCGAAGGGGAATGTTGATGTCCGGTCTGCTGCCCAGTCAACGCGCGTTGTTCGACATCCCAGACGATGTCACCTACCTCAACGCCGCCGCTTTCACCCCGGTGCCGCGCAGCGTTCGCGAAGCCGGGGAAATGGGCGTTCTGACCAAAGCAACCCCGTGGGCCAAGGCGCTGGGTGAAACCGACGCCTGGGCCGAACGCGCCCGCGCCGCCGCCGCCCGCCTGATTGGTGCCAGCGTCGACGACATCGCCATCACTGGTGCGGTCAGCCACGGCATTGCCACGGCCGCCAAGAACCTGAAAATTTTGGGCGGTAGCCGGGTGCTGATGATCGAGGGCGAATTTCCGTCCCTCGCGCTGGTGTGGCCCGAACTGGCGCGCGCCGCCAACGCGTCGGTCGAAATGGTCAAACGGCCGGCCAATGGCGACTGGACTGCCGCATTGCTCGAAGCAATCAATCGCCCCGGCGCGCCTCCGATCGGGCTCGCCGCCCTAACCCCGACCCATTGGAGCGACGGTGCGCTCATCGACCTTGCGCTGATCGTTGCCGAACTCCGCAAGCAGGGCGCGCTGGTGGTGATCGACGCAACCCAGGGCGTTGGCGTGCTCGATATCGATGTTGCGGCGCTGGCACCGGATTTTCTCGCGTTCCCGACCTATAAATGGGTGCTTGGCCCCTACAGCCTTGCCTTTCTCTATGCCGCCCCCAACCGCCAGGATGGCGTGCCGCTGGAAAACCACGGCGCCACCCGCCAGGCCGACGGCAGCATGCGCCCGACCGCCCGCCGCTATGACCGCGGCGAATATCGCGACCCGATCGGCCTGCCGATGGCGGGTACCGGAATGGAACAGGTGCTCGCCTGGGGCACCGGCGCGGTGGCGGCACGGCTACGCGGCCTGACCAACGCGCTCGCGGATGCCGTCGCCGACATTGCAGGGATTTCCATGCTGCCCGCCGCTTTGCGCGCCCCACATGTGCTCGGCCTGCGCTTCGCGGGCGGTATGCAGCCCGGCCTGGTCGCGGCCCTTGCAGCCCATAATGTCCACGTCGCCGATCGCCAGGGCGTGCTGCGGGTCAGCCCCCATGTCTATAACGATGACACCGATGTCGCCCGCTTTGCCGCCGCGCTGCGCACTTGCCTCGTGGCCGGGTGATCCCCATCCTATGGGCTAACCGGCGGGAGAAAATCTGATGGCGAACGAAGTGGCGACCAACTTGGCGACCTTGGGCGGCGGCTGTTTCTGGTGTCTAGAAGCAGTCTATCTCGGGCTGCGCGGGGTAAGCGCGGTCATGTCAGGCTATGCCGGCGGGCATCTCGAAAACCCGAGCTACGAGGAAGTCTGCGGCAAACGCACCGGCCACGCCGAAGTGGTACAAATCACCTTCGATCCCGCAGTGATCACCTACGAAGACCTGCTGCGGATTTTCTTCACCATCCACGACCCCACCACCCAGGACCGCCAAGGCCACGATGTCGGGCCGCAATACCGCTCTATCATCATGACCCATGATGCCACGCAAAAGGCCAGCGCCCAGAAAATCATGTCCGAAATCGCCACCGCCGGCATCTGGCGCGATCCGCTGGTGACCGAACTGGTGCCGCTCGAAAAATTCTGGCCAGCCGAGGCTGAGCATCACAATTATTTCGCCCGCAATCCCTATACCGGGTATTGTCAGGCAGTGGTGGCGCCGAAGGTGCTGAAATTTCGAAAGAGTTTTTCAGACAGGCTTAAGGCGTAAGCTCGATCTTCTGGTTCACGCCGTCCTCGTAAAAATTCAAAAAAACGAGACGGTCGCCAGCGCGAGCACTTGCGTGACGACCGAGGGGGGGCCGCGCCGATTACCGAGTTTGGTCACTGATTTGCTTGTTCATCCTCGTCATATCTGATGCGGTTTGCTAAGAAACGTGCTAATTTTTCAGTTATGCACCCGTTAATCGACCAGCGCCGAGCCGAAATCGCCGAGCTTTGCCGCCGCTTTGCGGTGCGCCGGCTGGAAGTTGTCGGTTCGGCGGCGCGTGCCACAGATTTCGATCCGGCGACCAGCGATGCGGATTTTCTCGTCGAGTTCGTGCCAGGGTCAGGGCTTTCTCCGCTGGTGCAATTCTTCGATCTGGCTGAAGAACTTCGAACGTTGCTCGGTCGCCCGGTCGATTTGATCGAGCCGGGCGCGATCCGCAACCCGTTTCTGCTCGCCGGCATCAATCAGGCCCGCGAGACCGTCTATGTCGCGTGATCCGCGGACTTATCTATGGCACATCCTGTCCGCAAGCGACGCAATCGCAAGCTTCATTAAGGGGTTGGACGCGGATCGCTACGCTGCATCCGAATTGGTCAACTCTGCTGTCGAACGAAAATTCGAAATTATCGGCGAAGCATTGGGACAGCTATCGAGGATAAACCCAACTTTGGCTGCCCGCGTGCCCGATGTCCGTAGGATCATTGCTTTTCGCAACATCCTGATCCACGGCTATGCCAGCATCCAACATTCCCGGGTTTGGGAAACCGCAGAAGGATCATTACCCGCGTTACGGACAACGATCATCGCACTGCTCGACGAGCTTGGCCCCCTCTGACATTACGCCACTTCAGAATTCGCAGATCACCCCGCCGCCATTATTGGCGCAATTGCTAGAAACTGCGCCGAGGCGTTTTCAATAGATCACTGATCCATGGACCCACCTTTCAACTCGGCTTGGCAACAATCAACATGTGCCAGCCAAACCGTCGCTCGAGGGCCGCAAACATCGCGGCCGGCATCGCCGCAAACCACGGCTGCAATTCGTAGTCGTAGTTGAGATATTTCTCGATCACATAGGGAAAGATATGGGCCTGGGTGATCGAAATTGCCCCGAAATCATTGGCCCGTAGCAAAGCGCGTGCCTCGGCCTGGGTGTAGGTGTTGGCGATCGGGCAGCCAGACTGGGCCTCGGGCTGGTCGAACCCGGCCCCGATCATGCAATCCTTCCAACTGTCGCGGGCGTAAAGCATCAGGCGGAACTCGCCATTGGGCCGGATCGCGCGGCGGGCCTGGCGAATGATCGCGTCAGGGTCAGGCGTATGGTGAATAACCCCGAAGGAATAGATCAGATCAAAGCTCGCCTGACGGACATGGTCGCTGAGATTTTCGCCATTGCCCTCGATCAGATTGCCGTGCACGCCAAAGGTTTCAAAGCGCTGGCGAGCGATGTCAAGGCTGACCTTGGACAGTTCGATCCCGGTATATTCCGCCCCGGCGCGGGCGAAGTTCACTGCATCGGTGCCGATCCCGCAGCCAATTTCGAGCACCCGCTTGTCCTGCCAGCGCCCGAAATCGGCGAAATCAGGGATATGCGGTTCGACAAAGTATTTACGCGCCTCGACCTCGTCAAAATAGGTTCGGCTGCCGATTTTGGCCGCCGAGTGGCGAAGATTACACGGCCGGCGGTTCCAGTATTCGGCGACGGTTTCGATCGTGGCAGCAGACATTGCGGGCCCAGCCTTAATTGAGAGTGCCGAGTGCCACGGTCAACAGCCCGATGACGAGGTTCACGGTAATCAGGTGGCGAATGCGGCCAAGCGCTGCAACCGCGCTGGCCTGATCGCCCGCGGCCATGGCGCGCCGCATCGCCGCCCAGGGCACAAAGAAAATCCAAATAAATATTACCGCCATCAGCAATCCGGCGGTGTGCATCGTATGAACCGGCCAGCCCACGCCCTTGAACCCGCCGAAAATGCTGAACAGCATGATGTAGCCGGTCAGCAGCAGGATCGGCATGACATGCCAGACAATGCGGAAGAAGCGGCGGAACACCTGGGCATGCAGCGCAAGCCGGTCGGGCGGCGCCAGGATCGCCATACTCGGGCGCAACACCATCAACGCGAAGGCCATGCCGCCAACCCAGATCACCGCCGCGATCAAATGAAAGGCAAGCAGGAAATTGAAACTCATCGCAGCATTCCTTCGATATCCGCAAGCAGACTACGCAATTCCTGCGCGGCACGCGAATGCGGGGCGGCTTCGGTGACCCCGAGGCCCTGGGCGAAGGCGGTCGCAAACCCGGTACGGTTGCAGAGCACCGTGGCAAGCAAGGTCTCGCCCAGTTTGGCGATATCGGCTTCGACCATGGCGCGCAATTTACCGGTCGCCGGCGCCCGGTTGAGCACGATGGCAAGCCGACGTTTCTCGGCTTTCGCCAGCCCGAACGTGCCCTCCGCCGCCCATAAATCGGGCGGACTGGGCTGGATCGGCACCAGCACCACATCCGCCGCGCGCACCGCCTGGCGGGCATCGGTGTCGATTTGCGGCGGGCTGTCGATCAGAATGATGTCCGCATCGCGCCGCAATTTGTCGAGTTCCCCTGCCAACCGCCAACCAGAAATTTCGGCGAGTGTGATGGCAGGCCCGGCTTTGCGCGCCGCCCGCAAAGCGTGCCAACGCGTCAAACTATGCTGCGGGTCGATGTCAATGACAGTAACTCGGCGCGTCGCCGCCCACGCTGCCGCAAGATTGGCCGCCAACGTGGTTTTGCCGGCGCCACCTTTTTGCTGGGCGATGGTGATGATGGTGGACATACCAATATAGATAGCACGGCAAAGGCGGAATGGCACGCATCACCCCGACAAGAAATCTTGCCATGGACCATCGGCTGGTCCAAAAAATCTCACCCCGATAAACATCAAAAACGCGTTGAGGCGATGATGCAAGTATCCGTGACCACTGCCAAAGGCCAACTCACTGATCTGGTCCGTCGCGCGGAAGCCGGGGATGACATCATCCTGACCCGCCACGGGCAAGCCGCCGTTCGGCTTATTGTTGCTTCGCGGCGAAACCTGGGTGACGAAATGGCGCAGCTGGTTACGGGCCTCGGGTTCACAGTCGAAAGCGTTAACCACGCCGCCGCACGCCGGGTTGCGGATGCGTATGGCCGGTGGGGCAAAAGGGTTCATGCCGCCGGGCTGAATTTCGGCGACTGCTTCGCTTACGAAATTGCGTTGAACTTCGCGTGTCCTTTGCTGTTTGTCGGCGACAATTTCCGCCAAACAGACGTAGTTTCCGCCCTGGCAAGGTGAACCGCCAGGGCAATTGTTTCACCCAAACAACTTCCCCGCCGGCGGCGCGTTCCGCGAGTAGTCATAGGTCGTATAAACCCCGCCCTGATATTTTTCCTGCACCGGATTGGCACTGACAATCCCGCCGACCTGCCCGGCATAGGTATCGGCGCTATCGGTCGGCAGCCAACCCAATGCCGCCCGGCTATCACTGCCCCAGTAGCTGCGGCTGTTGTCGGACGCGCCCCAGATCACGCAGGACCCGGTTGTTTCGGCCAACGTCGCGCGCATGCACAAAGTCGCCAGATCGTCATAGCTCAACCAGGTTGACAGCATCCGCGCCTCAACCGGTTCCGGAAAGCACGACCCGATGCGGACATTGACGTTTTCCACCCCGTGCTTGAACCAGTACATCCGGCCCATCAATTCGCCATAGGCTTTCGACAACCCGTAAAAACTGTCAGGCAGAAACTGGCAGTCGTCATCAAGCTTTTCACTTCGCTCGTGAAAGCCGATGCTGTGGTTGGATGACGCAAACAGCACCCGCGCACCCTCGCGTCGCGCTGCCTCGTAAATATGGTACAATCCGCGGATATTCGGCCCCATCACGGTCTCGAAGCTTTGCTCGGTCGAAATGCCACCGAAATGCAGGATCATCCCGCAACCTTCGGCGAGCCGTAGAACCGTCGGGCCATCATTCAGATCGGCGTGCACAAAGCGGCTGCCAGCCGGGATCGGGTCGGGGAACGGGGCAATATCGGTCATCACCAGGGTCCAGCCGGCGGCGCTGAGCTTTTGCGCCAGTTGGCGGCCCAGGGCGCCCGAGGCTCCAGTTAAGAGAACGGGTTTTGCGGGAATTTCGGTCATAGGACAGTCCTGTTGAGAAAGGGAAGGTCTTCTTTTTGTGAACAAAAAGAAGCAAAAAAACTTCCCACTTCGGTTCCGAGTTCGCACCGGCGGCGGTGCACCAGTATCAAAAAGTTTTTTTGGTTCTTTTTGTTCACAAAAAGAATTGCTGTCCCCACGCTACCATACTTCCGTTCCTCTCGCCCCCCCGAACCGCCCCCAACAACCGATTTTCCAGTGGCGCCAATGGGCAAACAAACCGATCCGAATGTGCACAAGACGGCGCAAAGGCGAAGTTGAAATCCAGGATCACCCGCCCATCCGCCGCCTGCCCAAGATCGGCGCCCTTGATCGTATCGAGCAAATACCGCCCGCCGCCATAGGTTTCCTGGCCGGATGTCGCATCGCTAAAGGGCAAAAACACCCCGCCGCCATAGCCGCCGATCCAATACAAGGTAAGTTCACCGCCGAGCGCCGCCAACCCGTCAGTGCGGGCGAACGGGTGGGCGCGCACATCGCCATCATGGCCGGCTTCCAGGGTCAGGGCTGGACCGCTGATCTCGGTCAACCCCACCAGGAACCGCAGGCCAGCATCGTACGGATAAAGCGGAACCCCGGTGAAGCGTGCCAAAGCCGCAGCTTCAAGCGGTGTTTGGCTGTGATGGGCATAAAGCCGATTGCGGGTGTCACGCCACAGCCGCCAGCCGGCTTCGGGATCAACCGAAGCGCGGACGGCGCCATAGAGATCGGAAATCTGCCGGCGCCAATCCCACAAATCGAGCACGGCCTAGAACACCACCACACTGCGGATGCTTTCGCCGCGGCGCATCAGATCGAACCCGTCATTGATTTTCTCGAATGGCAGAACGTGGGTGATCAGATCGTCGATGTTGATCCGCCCGTCCATGTACCAATCGACAATGCGCGGCACATCGGTGCGGCCCCGCGCGCCACCAAACGCCGTTCCCATCCAGGTCCGCCCGGTAACAAGCTGGAACGGCCGTGTGGAAATTTCCTGGCCGGCACCCGCGACGCCGATGATGATCGACTTACCCCACCCGCGATGGGCGCATTCCAGCGCCTGGCGCATCAGCGTCGCATTGCCGACGCATTCGAACGTGTAATCCGCACCACCTTTCGTAAGGTTGACTAAGTAGGGCACGATATCGCCCTCGACCTCCTTCGGGTTGACGAAATCGGTCATGCCGAATTTTTCCGCCATCGCGCGGCGGCCCGGATTGATGTCCACCCCGACGATCTGTTCGGCGCCGATCATCCGCAAGCCCTGGATCACGTTCAGGCCAATGCCGCCCAAGCCAAATACCACCGCGCGACAGCCGGCCTCAGCCTTGGCGGTGTTCATCACCGCGCCAATCCCCGTCGTAACGCCGCAGCCAATATAGCAAACCTTGTCGAACGGCGCGTCAGGGCGGATTTTCGCCAGGGCGATTTCCGGCAGCACGGTGAAGTTGGAGAAGGTCGAGGTGCCCATGTAGTGGGCAATGCTTTCGCCGTCGCAGGAAAACCGGCTGCTGCCATCGGGCATCACGCCCCGTCCCTGGGTCGCGCGGATGGCGACGCAAAGATTTGTTTTGCGGCTCAAACAATACTCGCATTGCCGGCATTCCGGCGTGTAAAGCGGGATGACGTGATCGCCTTTTTTCAGCGTCGTCACGCCACGCCCGACATCGACCACCACACCCGCACCTTCATGGCCCAAGATCGCCGGAAAAATCCCTTCCGGATCGGCGCCCGACAACGTGAATTCATCGGTGTGGCAAATGCCGGTCGCCTTGATTTCGACCAAAACCTCGCCCTCACGCGGGCCTTCGAGATCGACGGTTTCGAGGCTCAACAGGCTACCAGCTTTGCGGGCAACGGCGGCGCGGGTTTTCATGGTTTCGGCACTCCGAAGTTTGGCGCGTTCTATCCCATTGTCGGACATCCATCACAAGCGCGGCATCAGCAAGGTTGCGATCGCCTGGGCGGAATGCATCGCCACTGTCATCCCACACAGTGCCGCCGCGACTTGCATTCCCCCGCCATCTCCGGCAAAACCCGCGCGCCGGCGGCACCCGCCTCCGGTAATTCACACGCGGGGCGCCTTTCCGGTCCTTCCCAGGACCAGAACCCGGTGCCGCAAGGCCAGGCCCCGCGGAGGTTTAACCGGTTACAGGAAAGGAGCACGCTCATGGCGATGCCCGAATTCACTCTGCGCGGCCTGCTTGAAGCAGGCGTCCATTTTGGCCACCACACGCGGCGCTGGAATCCGCGGATGAAGCCGTATATTTTTGGCATCCGCAACCAGGTCCATATTCTCGACCTGCAGCAGACCGCGCCCATGCTCGACCGCGCACTGCGCGCCGTCCGTGATGTGACCGCCGCCGGTGGCCGCGTGCTGTTTGTCGGCACCAAGCGCGCCGCCGCCGATTATGTTGCCGAAAGCGCGGTGCGCTGCGGCCAGTATTACGTCAACCATCGCTGGCTCGGCGGCATGCTGACCAACTGGAAGACCATCACCGGCAGCATTAAGCGTCTCCGCCAGATCGACGAGATGCTGGCCGGCGACATCCAGGGCCTGACCAAGAAAGAAGTGCTCGACATCACCCGCGACCGCGAAAAGCTGGAACGCGCCCTGGGTGGCATCAAGGAAATGGGCGGTCTGCCCGACATCCTTTTTATCATCGACACCAACAAGGAAAAGCTGGCGGTTGAAGAAGCTACAAAGCTCGGCATCCCGGTGATCGCAATTTTGGACAGCAATTCCGACCCCACCGGCGTCACCTTCCCGATCCCCGGCAATGACGACGCGATCCGCGCCATCACTCTCTATTGCGACCTAATCGCAGGCTCGGTGCTGGACGGCATCAGCGCCGAAATGCAGGCTTCGGGCCGTGACATCGGCGCATCGGCTGAACTGCCGATCGCGGCCATGCCGCCGATGGAGCCGATCGCCGAAGCCCCGGCCGCCGTATAGGAGAGCCGCATCATGGTTGCTGTTACCGCTGCCCTGGTGAAGGATCTGCGCGAGCGGACCGGCGCCGGGATGATGGATTGCAAAAAAGCCCTGGTCGAGGTCGATGGTGACGTCGAAGCCGCCATCGACTGGCTCCGCAAAAAGGGCCTTTCAACGGCTGCCAAGAAATCCGGCCGCGTTGCGTCCGAGGGCCTTGTCGGCGTAGCCACCTCGGCCCGGCGGGCTGCGATGGTTGAGGTGAATTCCGAAACCGACTTCGTTGCCCGCAACGAAACCTTTCAGGCCTTCGTGCACGAGGTTGCCAAGGTGGCGCTCTCGGTCGGCGAGGATCTGACTGCGATCGCCGCGGCGCCCTTCCCGGGCACCGGGCGCAGCGTGGCTGAAGAACTCGTCCAGTTGATCGCCACCATCGGTGAAAACATGGCGCTGCGCCGCGCCAAGGTGCTGACAGTGACCAACGGCGCTGTTGCATCCTACATCCATCAAGCCGTGGCGCCAGGCCTTGGCAAGATCGGTGTGCTGGTGGCGGTTGAAAGCACGGGCGAACTGGCGGCGCTCGAAACCCTCGGCCGTCAGGTCGGCATGCATGTCGCCGCGACCGCCCCGACCGCGTTGGACGTGTCCGACGTCGATTCAGCCGAGCTCGAACGCGAAAAAGCCGTGCTGTCCGATCAGGCCCGCGCCTCGGGCAAGCCGGAAGCCATCATCGAAAGGATGGTCGCCGGCCGCATTGCGAAATACTACCAGGAAGTCGTTCTGCTCGAACAAATCTGGGTACATGACGGCGAAAGCCGCGTCGCGGTTGTGGTGGAAAAGGCCGGGGCTCGGTTGGGCGGCTTTGCCCGCTTTAAGCTCGGCGAAGGCATCGACAAGCAGGTTGGCGATTTTGCCGCCGAAGTTGCCGCCGCCTCGGGTGTGGCTCAACCCGCCCCGGTCTGACGCAAAGCCTGACGAGCAATTCCATCAGCCCTAGAATCGCTGCGTAATTCCGATCAGGCTGATATTGCTTTTATAACGCCGCGTGGTTGCAAGCCGCGCGGCGTTGTGACAGACCCCGCAATTGCCATGGCACACGCCGGGACCCGGCGTGATGCGCGATCGCGACCCTTTGCTCGGCAGGAAACCATGACCCAAAACCTCGCCTACAAGCGCGTCCTGCTCAAGGTCTCGGGCGAAGCCCTGATGGGCAAGCGGGAATTTGGTCTGGATACAGAAACCGTTGCCGCCATCGCCGCCGACATCGCCGACGTGGTGAAAATGGGTGCCGAAGTGTGCCTGGTCATTGGCGGTGGTAATATTTTCCGTGGCATTTCCGGGGCCGCTGCCGGCATGGATCGCGCCCAGGCCGATTACATGGGCATGCTGGCAACGGTGATGAACGCGCTTGGCATGCAAAGCGCGCTCGAAGCCTGTGGCGTTCCGACCAGGGTGCAATCAGCCATCCCGATGGCCTCGGTCTGCGAACCTTACATCCGCCGCCGCGCCGAACGGCACATGCAAAAAGGCCGGGTGGTGATTTTCGCCGCCGGCACCGGCAACCCGTTCTTCACCACCGACACCGCCGCGGCCCTCCGCGCCGCCGAAATGAAATGCGACGCGCTGCTGAAGGGCACTCAGGTGGACGGCGTCTATTCCGCCGATCCGCGCAAGGTCGCCGGGGCGACACGCTACGACGATCTGACTTATCATGACGTGCTGTCGCGGGATCTGACCTTCATGGACGCCTCCGCCATTAGCCTGGCGCGTGAAAACCATGTGCCGATTCTGATTTTCAATATCCGCGCTCAAGGCGCCTTCGCGGCGGTGATGCGTGGCGAGGGCCGTTTCACCACCATTGACGAGCCGCACGCAGCGGAATGATCTGAGGGAGGCTTATTGTGGCGACCGATCTACCGAGTATCAAAACCGATCTGACCCGTCGCATGGACGGCGCCATCGAAACCCTGCGCCGTGAGTATAGCGGCCTGCGTTCGGGCCGGGCGAGCCCGGCATTACTCGACCCGGTCCGGGTCGAGGCCTATGGCTCGGAGGTGCCCTTGTCCCAGGTCGGCACCGTCGGCGTGCCCGAAGCACGTCTGCTGACCGTCCAAGTCTGGGATCGCAGCCTGGTGACCGCCACCGTCAAAGCCATCCGCGATTGCGGCCTCGGCCTCAACCCGGCGGCAGACGGCCAGCTGGTCCGGGTGCCAATCCCGCAATTGACCGGCGAACGCCGTATTGAACTCGCCAAAGCCGCCAATCGCTATGCCGAAGGCGCCAAAATCGCCGTCCGCGGCGTCCGTCGCGACGGCATGGAACAGATCAAGGCGTTGGAAAAGAAAAGCATCATCAGCCAGGATGACGAAAAGCGCTGGTCCGAGGACGTCCAAAAACTTACCGACAGCTACATCAAAAAGCTCGATGACATGCTCGCGGACAAAGACAGGGAAATCAAAACCGTTTAGGGTCGGGCAGATGACACAGAGCGGCGCTAACCAACCCGTCCGAGACAACCAACCCGCAACCGGCGGGCAATCGCTGCCGCCCATCCATGTCGCCATCATCATGGACGGCAACGGGCGCTGGGCGACATCGCGTGGACTGCCCCGCGTCGCCGGGCACCGCGCCGGGGTCGAAGCGGTTCGCCGCGCCGTCCGCACCGCCGGTGAACTCGGGCTGCAATGGCTCACCCTCTACGCCTTCAGCAGTGAAAACTGGCGCCGCCCGCTTTCGGAAATCATCGACCTCACCGGGTTGCTGCGCCACTTCCTACGCATGGAAATCGCCGACCTCCATTCCAAAGGCGTCCGCCTCCACTTCATCGGCGACCGCACCAAATTTGATCCCGGCATCCAATCCGATATCACCCAGGCCGAAAAAACCACTAACAACAACGCCGGCCTCCACCTCGTCATCGCGCTTTCCTATGGCGGGCGCGCCGAAATCGTCGCCGCGGCGCGCAAAACCGCTGAAGACATCATCGCCGGCCGCCTGCCGATCGCGGCCCTTGACGAAGCGAGTTTCGCCGAACGCCTGTCGACCGCTGAAATCCCTGACCCCGACCTGATCATCCGGACCTCGGGCGAAAAACGCCTGTCCAACTTCCTCCTCTGGCAAGGCGCCTACGCCGAATTGCTGTTCGTCGACACGCTCTGGCCCGATTTCGGCCCCGCCGAATTCACCGCCGCCCTCGCCGAATTCGCCCGTCGCAACCGACGGTTCGGGGCGCGACCTGGGTGAGGATGGTAAGGAAGCAAGGCGGGGGGCGCCGCCCCCTCGACCCCCGCCAGCGAAGGTCCCTGGACGCCGAACCCTTAAGAGAGTGCGGAATAGCGAGGGGGGCCGACTCGGTGGTTGATCCAACTTTGAGGCCCCCCGCGCTATTCCCCCCTTACTTCCCTGGGGTTGAGGTCCAGGGGCTCGGCCCCTTGTGGGGGTCCAGGGGCAACGCCCCTCCGCTTCCTTCCTTGCCTCCCCACTCCCCGGCCACCCCATGACCGACTGGCGCGATTTACGGACACGGGTGACATCGGCGCTGGTGATGGTGCCGGTGGCGTTAGGCTGCGTTTGGTTGGGCGGGGTTTGGTTCATTGGGTTGATTGGTTTGGGGGTGGCGGCGATGGGGTGGGAGTGGCACCGGATGACCGGTGGTGCGCCCCGGATGATGGTGATTGGTTTGCTCTATATTGCCCCTGGCGCGCTGGCACTGTTGTGGCTGCGCGATCATGGCGCGGTGGGTTTGGCCAATGTCGCGTTTGTCTTTGCGGTAGTATGGGCAAGCGACATTGGCGCTTATCTCGTCGGGCGCCTGGTTGGCGGGCCGAAGCTGGCGCCGTCGATTTCGCCTGGTAAGACCTGGTCGGGCGCGGCAGGCGGGATTTTGGCGGTGGTGGGCGTTGGACTGTTCGTCGGCGGGGTCTGGGCAGCTTTTTTGGCAGTCCTGATCGGTTTGTCTGCGCAGATCGGGGATTTATTGGAGAGCGGCATCAAGCGGCATTTCGGCGTGAAGGACTCGGGTTGGCTCATTCCTGGCCATGGCGGCGTGCTGGACCGGGTTGACGCGGTGCTGACGGCTGCCCCGGTTGCGGCGTTGATCGGGTGGCATTTCGCCCCGGGTGGGTTGTTGTGGCGGTAGAAAAAACAGTGACTGTTTTGGGCAGCACCGGCAGTGTCGGCACCCAGACGGTGGAATTATTGCAGGCCAATCCCGATCGCTATCGGGTGGTAGCATTGGTTGCCGGTCGCAATGCGCGGTTGCTGGCCCAGCAAGCCCGCGCGTTGTGCGCCGAGCGTGCGGTGGTGGCCGATCCGGTAGCCTATCCCGAACTGCGCGACGCGTTGGCGGGCACCGGGATTGAGGCCGCTTGTGGTCCTGACGCGGTGGTTGCGGCGGCATCGCTGCCGGCCGAGTGGACGATGTGTGCGATCACCGGGGCGGCCGGCCTCGCCTCGACCCTGGCCGCGATCAAGCATGGCAAGTCGGTGGCATTGGCCAATAAGGAGGCTTTGGTGTGTGCGGGCGAGGTCATGCTGCGGGCTGTGGCTGCCCATGGCGCGACTCTGCTGCCGGTTGATTCCGAACATAACGCGATTTTCCAGGCGCTGGCCGATGGCAACCGCGCATCTGTCGACAAGATTATCCTCACCGCCTCGGGCGGCCCGTTCCGGACGGCATCGCATGCCGAGATGGCGGCCGCTTTGCCGGAGGCAGCCTTACGCCATCCGGTGTGGTCGATGGGGGCGAAGATTTCCATCGATAGCGCCACGATGATGAACAAAGGCCTCGAAGTGATTGAGGCCGCGCGCCTGTTCGACCTGCCCAGTGCGCGGATTGGCGTGCTGATCCATCCGCAATCGGTGGTGCATGGCTTGGTCTACTACGAGGATGGCAGTGTGTTGGCGCAGCTCGGCAGCCCGGACATGCGGGTGCCGATCGCCCATTGCCTGGCCTGGCCGCGGCGGATTGCCACCAACGCGCCCCGGCTCGACCTTGCTGCGATCGGCCGGTTGGAGTTTAGCGAGCCCGATCTGGATCGCTTTCCCGCCCTGCGTCTGGCGCGCGATGCCTTGCAGGCTGGCGGCGGTGCCCCCACAATATTGAGCGCGGCCAATGAGGTTGCGGTGGCAGCGTTCCTCGAACGCCGGCTCGGTTTTCTCGATATCGCCGCTGTCGTGGCCGATGTTTTGGCAGCCATGGGGCCGACCGAAGCCGATGACCTTGCGGCCGTGCTTGCCCGCGATGCCGAAGCCCGCCGACTATCTAGCATTATGTGTGTGAAGCGGCTCGCCAAGGCTGCATAAAAATTGACAATTCTTTGAGTCTGAAATCGGCCCCTTGTTATATTTCGGAAAGAATCTCGGCCTAGGTTCGCGAGCCGGTGATTTGCCACCGGATGCGATTGTTATCAATTGTTTAGTTGCATTTTTCCAACCGCCGCTTTCTATCTCAGCTTAAGCTTAAGGAACGAATTCCATGTTCGATGCGCTTCCGGCCCCGCTCAACAGTATCATCCCCTTTCTGATCGTCCTTGGGGTTCTGGTTTTCATCCACGAGCTCGGGCATTATCTTGCCGCACGTTGGCGTGGCGTGCATGTCGAAGTCTTTTCGATCGGCTTCGGTCGGGCCATTTTCAGCTGGACGGATCGCCGCGGCACGGTTTGGAAGCTGTCCTGGTTGCCTTTGGGCGGCTACGTAAAGCTGCACGGCCAGGAAAAGCCGGAAGACGCCGATGATGCGACCCGCGCAGCCTGGCTGTCCGGCAGGACTTTTCATGAAAAATCGGTCTTGTCGCGTGCCATTGTCATTGCCGCCGGTCCGCTCGCCAATTTTGCCCTGGCGATCGCCTTGTTTGGGGGGCTTTTTGCCGTCATGGGCCGTCCGGTTGTCACATCCCAGCTCGGTGAAGTCGTCGCGAGTTCCGCGGCCGCCAAAGCCGGACTGCAGGTTGGCGATGTGATCACCTCGATCGACGCCAAGACGATAACCCGGTTCGAACAGGTGCGGGAAATTGTCGGCACCCATCCCGGCCAGGCACTAAAGCTGGTTGTCGACCGCGCCGGCCAGACGCTCGATCTGGTTGTTACCCCAGATACACGGGTGGTCGGCGGGGTTGCCACCGGATTGCTCGGCGTGCGCGGCGGCGCGACGGTGTTTGAGCCGATCTCGACCGTCGCCGCCCTTGGTGCCGGCGTGACCCAGACCTGGGACGTCACGGTGCAGACTTTTGACGGCGTGATCGGGATGATTACCCGCCGCACCAGTTCCGATGATATGGGTGGGCCGCTGCGGATCGCGCAGATGTCAGGCCAGGTGGCGTCCCTCGGGCTTGCCAGTCTGGTGTCGTTTATCGCGATCCTGTCGGTCAATCTCGGGCTGCTGAACCTGTTCCCGATCCCGGTGCTCGATGGCGGTCATCTGGTGTTTTACGCCTTTGAAGCGCTGCGTGGCCGACCCTTGCCTGCTCGCGCCCAGGAATACGGGTATCGCGCTGGTTTTGCGGTGTTGATCGGCCTGTTTGTCTTCGCGACCTGGAACGATCTTGGCCATCTCGGCCTGTTCCGCTGGGTCGCTGGTCTGATTGGCTGACCGTCGGGGTGGCGCAAGCCGTCCCCCGGCACTATACGACTCCACTGGCACGCGATAATGAGACGACCAGCGGTGTGATCGCCGTTGGTCTTACGCCGTCAATGACAGCGAAAGTGGCATTTGTGTCGCGATCTAGTGGGGAGAGTTTCGGTTTGAGTCGCACCCGAGTGGCGCTGATCGCGTCCGCAGTTCTTCTGACAATCGCAGCCTTTGGCGCGACGGTCACCCAAAGCTTCGCTCAAACCGCCCCGCAAACCCGCGACCAGCGCTTGCTCGCAGCTGTCGTGGCACCAGGGGGCACAATCGCGGGCATCCGGATTGAGGGCAATCAGCGGATCGAGGAGTCAACAATCAGGTCCTACATGCTGGTTCAGCCGGGGGACCGGTTTGATTCTGACCGTCTCGACCGCAGCCTGAAAAGCATCTTTGCCACCGGCCTGTTCAAGGATGTGACCTTGCGCCGCGAAGGCGGATTGCTGGTCGTGCGGGTGGTGGAAAACCAGATCGTCAACCGCATCGCATTTGAAGGCAACCAAAAGCTGCCCGACGATGCCCTGCGCCCAGAACTGCAATTGCGTTCACGTGGCATTTTCACTCCAGCACTCGCGCAGTCCGATCGCCAGCGCATTCTTGATCTCTATGCCCGCAAGGGCCGCTTCGGCACCACCGTCACGCCAAAAATCATCGATGTCGGCCAGAATCGGGTGGACGTGGTGTTTGAAGTCAATGACGGCGAAAGCTCGCTGATCGGCCGCATCGCCTTCGTCGGCAACAAAGCCTACAGCGAAGGCAGCCTGCGCGACGTGATCGTCAGCCGCGAGCAGGCCTTCTGGCGCTTGCTGTCGACCAGCGATGTCTACGATCCGGACAAGGTCAATTTCGATCGGGAATTGCTGCGCCGCTTCTATATCGGGAAAGGCTATGCCGATTTCGAGGTGATCAGCGCCAATACCGAACTCGCGCCCGACCGGTCCGCGTTTTTCGTCACCTTCACCTTGAGCGAAGGCCCGCGCTACCGGGTTGGCAAAATCGACATCACCTCAACCCTCAAAGGGGTCGAGGTTGAGGCGTTGCGCAAAGAAATCGAGTTTGATTCTGGCGACTGGTATGATGCCGACGCAATCGAACGCACCACCCAGAACATGACTACGGCCATTCAGAACCGCGGTCTCGCGTTTGTGAAAGTCCAGGCCAAGGTCCAGAGGAACATTGAAAAGCAGGAAATTGGCCTGACTTTTGAGGTTACTGAGGGTCCCCGCGTTTATATCGACCGCATTGATGTCGTCGGTAATCTACGCACTTATGACAGCGTTATCCGCCGTGAAATGCGCTTCGCCGAGGGCGATGCGTTCAATGCCGCGCTCATCCGGCGCAGCAAAACCCGCCTTACCGATCTGGATTTCTTCAATTCCGTCAATATCACCCCGCAACCCGGCTCGGCGCCGGATCGGGCCACGGTGCGGGCGGAAGTGGATGAAAAATCAACCGGGGAGCTCAGTTTCGGCGGCGGCTACTCGACCGATATTGGCGCATTGGCGACCGCAGGCATCCGGGAGCGCAACCTGATCGGCACCGGCATTGATGCCGGGATCAGCACCGTCATCGCGCAGAAGGAAAGCCAGATCAATCTGTCGGTGACCGATCCCTACTTCCTTGGCACTAACCTCGTCGCCGGGTTCGACCTTTTCCGCATTCAGAACAACCTGCAATCCATCGCGCTTTATAATCAGCGCCGCACCGGCGGCAGCGTTCGCGTCGGCTATGAGTTCACCGAGCATTTGCGCCAGGTTTGGACCTACACCGCCGAGCAGCGCAGCATTTATTCGGTCGGCGCCGGCGCGACGCTCTACGTCAAGGATGCTGCCGGGACCAGTGTGCTGTCCCAGATCGGGCAAAGCATCACGCTGGATTACCGCGACGGCAAAATCGATCCGAAATCCGGCTATGTCCTGCGTTTGGGAACTGATTTCGCGGGCCTCGGCGGCACAACCAACTTCCTCCGCAACAAAATTGATGCCGCTTACTACTACCCGCTGGAACGCTATTTCGGCAATCGCGACTGGGTTGTCGCCTTGCAGGCGGGGTTCGGTTACCTCAAGCCGCTCGGGAATGCGCGCGAAAAAATTATCGATCGGTTCTTCCTCGGCGGCGACAATTTGCGTGGCTTCGCGGTCGGTGGCGCCGGCCCACATGATACAACCCAAGGCAACAGCCTGGGCGGGCGGATGATCTGGACCCAGACCACGGAGTTGCGTTTCCCACTACCTGTGTCGCAGGATCTTGGCATCACAGGGCGTATCTTCGCCGATATCGGCTCGCTCAGTCAGGTCAGCGCGCTTTACAACAGCGCCGGCGTACTGGTGCCGATCGTCGATAATGCCTCCCCCCGGGTTGGCGTGGGCTTCGGGATTTCATGGAAAACCCCGTTTGGGCTGCTCAACATCGATCTTGGCTACCCGATCGTGCGCAAAAAATACGATCAAACCCAGCAATTCCGCTTTGGCTTCGGCACGAGGTTCTAGTGAAACATTTTTCCCGCCCGCTGCGCATTCTGACCGCCACCGCTTTCGGTATGTCGGTGTGTGTAGGCATCGCCCGCGACGCCGCCGCCCAGGGTTATTTTGTCCCCAGCCAGGGCCAAGCCCCAGCGGCCCAAGGTCCGCGCCCCGGCGCACCGCCCGCGGCGGCACCTGCGCGTCCGGCCCCCCGCCCGAACCTGCCGTCTCCGACGGCACAGCAGGTCGCCGGCACCGACGGCGAAGCACCGATCCAGGTGCCGATGCCACCCATTCCAACCTTGCCCCCGTTGCCGCGCGGCGCCAGCCCGCCGGCAGCACTGGTCGGGGTTTTTGGATTGCCCGAAGCTATGCGCGCCTCACTCGCCGCCCAGCAGGTCGATAAGGTCATCGGCGAACGCCGCGAAAAGCTCGGGCTTGACGCCCAGGCCGAAGAACAGGCGATTCTCGAGCTGCAAAAAGCGCTGGCCAATGATCGCGCGAAATTATCGCCCGACCAGGCCCGCGTTCGCGAAAAGGAGGTTCAGGATCGCTTCACCGCCTCCCAGCGCCTGTTCCGCAACCGCGACCGGATTATCCAGGAAGCGGCCCAGGTGGCCATTAACGCCATCCAGGCCAATCTTATCGCGGTCGTCCGCCAGGTTGCGGAAAGCCATGGCATCAACTTTGTCATGCACCGTCAAAGCGTGGCGCTGAACTCCCCCGAATTCGATATCACCGATCAAGTGGTCGCCGAACTTAATAAGCTGATGTCGAAGGTCGATATTTCGCCGGACGGTGTGTCACCGTTGGCCAACGTCGCGACGCCGGCGGCCCCCAAGCCGACAAAATAGCGTGACCACGCCGCTGATGGGCGATGCCCGGTTCTTTGCGCAGGCCGGGCCGCATCTGGCAGCCACTATCGCCAAGGCCTCCGGGGCGACGGTCGCCCCGGAGGACGCAAATCGACTGCTCCATGGGGTGGCGCCGCTGCAGACCGCTACCTCACGGGACCTCAGCTTTCTCGATAACCGGCGCTACGTCGATGCGCTGGCGGCAAGTGCGGCCGGCGCGGTGCTGGTCCACCCTGCAATGCTCGATCGGGTGCCACCAGGTTGCGTCGCCCTGGTTACCAGCGCGCCCTATCTGGCTTGGGCGCAGGCAACGGCGCTGTTCCACCCAAGGCCGGCGGTCAATCCTGGCACCCATCCCTCGGCCATTGTTGCATCAACCGCCCGCATTGATCCAACCGCCGAGATCGGTCCCCTGGTGGTGATTGGCCCCGATGCCGAGATCGGCCCAGGTTGTCAGATCGCGGCTGGCGCAGTCATCGGCGCCAGCTGCGTTATTGGCGCTGATTGCCGGATCGGTGCGCAGTCCACAATCAGCCACGCTGTGCTGGGCGCACGCGTGGTCCTTTCTCCCGGCGTGCGCATTGGCCAGGATGGCTTCGGCTTTGCGCCTGGCCCAACTGGCATGGTCAGCGTGCCGCAGCTCGGGTTGGTACGGATTGGCGACGATGTCGAAATCGGTGCCAACACCACCATCGATCGGGGCTCGGCTCAGGACACCTTGATCGGGGCCGGGACGCGGATCGATAATCTTGTGCAGATCGGCCATAATGTTCGCGTCGGTCAGCATTGCGTGATCGTCGCCCAGGTCGGGATATCAGGATCGACGGTGCTGGAGGATTTCGTTGTCATCGGTGGGCAGGCAGGCGTCGCCGGGCACCTGACCATCGGCCGCAAAACCCGCATCGGCGCCCAGTCGGGGGTAATGGCGAACGTGCCCGCGGGGCAGGAACTGGTCGGCAGCCCGGCGCAGAAGGTTAGAAGTTTCTTCCGGCAGGTCGCATTGCTGAAACGCTGGGCCGAAGCCGGTGCCCGCCCGCCCCCCAATCAAACAAGGTCAGACTAAGCAGACATGGACACTTCACAGCCTGACGCAAAAAGCGTCTCCAACAATCTCGACATCGTCGGCATCATGGCCGCAATCCCGCACCGTTATCCGTTCCTGTTGATCGACCGGGTTGTCGATATCATTTCCGGCCAATCTGCAATCGGAATCAAGAACGTCACGGTGAATGAAAATTTCTTCCAAGGCCATTTCCCCGGCCATCCGGTGATGCCGGGCGTGCTCATCATTGAAGCGATGGCGCAGACCGCCGCGGTGCTGGTCGTCGAAACCCTCGGTCCCGATGCCCGTGGCCGAGTGGTCTATTTCATGTCCATTGATAGTGCGAAATTCCGCCGCCCGGTCACCCCCGGGGACCAGCTCCGCATTCATATCGCCAAAAGCCATCAGCGCGGCATGGTGTGGAAATTCGCGGCCCAAGCCAAGGTGGACGGTGTCGTGGTGGCCGAGGCAACCTATACCGCGATGATCCGCAATCGCGTTCCCGAGGGCTGATCCGACCATTGTTCCGCCGTACTTCAAGCGCAACAGCGCGCAATAATCATTGAA
>JACMOQ010000174.1 GCA_014377905.1 Acetobacteraceae bacterium
CAGGGCGAATTCGTGGCCTATGGCGCGCTGACCTATGCCGCCCTCGATACCGGCACGCTGCCGGGCAGCCTGTGGTTGCTGGCAGGCCTCGGGGCGGCGACATTCCTCGCGGGGCTTGCTCAGCGTCGCCCGATTTTTAGGCTCGCTTTGACCAGCCTGGTGCTCCCCGCCGCGATAATCGCGACAAGCTGGCTGTTGGTGCCGTATAAGCCCGGCATTCTGGCCAATGCGCTGCTAAGCCTCGCCATCGTCACCCCGATCGCACCCTATATCTACCGGATCGGCTTCCAACCGCTCGCCGAGGCATCGGTGCTGGTGCTGTTGATTGCAGCCGTCGCGGTGCATCTGGCGCTGATGGGACTTGGGCTGGTGTTTTTCGGCGCCGAAGGTTTCCGCGCATCGGCGTTTTCGACGGCAAGCCTCGGCGTGGGGGATGTCTCGTTGTCCGGGCAGGCGTTGTGGATTCTTGGCCTGACCGGGGCGTTGATGGTTGGGCTCTACGGATTTTTCGGCTTCACCCTGCTCGGCCGTGCGCTGCGGGCAACGGCGGTGAACCGGCTTGGCGCGCGGTTGGTCGGGATTGGCACCACCCAGTCGGGCAGCATCGCCTTCACCCTCGCGGGCGCGATTGGGGCGCTGTCGGGCATTCTGGTCGTGCCGCTGACCACGGTTTATTACGATAGCGGCTTCGTCATCGGCCTGAAGGGCTTTACCGCCGCGATCATCGCAGGGATGGCGTCTTATCCCGGCGCGGTGCTGGCGGCCATGCTGGTGGGTGTGCTGGAAAGCTTTTCCGCGTTCTGGGCCAGCGCGTTCAAGGAAGTGATTGTCTTCACCGCCATTATCCCGGTGCTGCTGTGGCGCAGCCTGCGACATGCAGCCGTTGAGGATGAGGACGAATGATCCGGTTCTGGCCGATCCTGGCGCTGATTGCGTGCGCCATCCTGCCCTGGACCCCCGGCCTGCCGAGTTTCTGGGTCAGCCTGCTAAACTATATCGGCATATCGTCGATCCTGGTGGTCGGGCTGGTGGTATTGACCGGGATTGGCGGCATGACCAGCTTCGCCCAGGCCAGCTTCATGGGCTTTGGCGCCTATGCCAGCGCGATTTTGTCCACCCGCTATGGGGTATCGCCCTGGTTCGGTTTGCCCGCGGCGATGATCGTCGCGGCCGTGGGGGCGGCGACGATCGGCGCGGTCACATTGCGGTTGCGCGGGCATTATCTGGCGCTCGGCACGATGGCAATCTCGGTTTCGCTCTATTTCCTGGTCGCCAATCTGGATTTCTTCGGCCGCAATGACGGGCTGTCCAGCATCCCGCCGCTGATGCTGGGCGACTACCGGCTGACCGATGGCCGGGTCTATCTGACGCTCGTCTCGGCGATGCTGGTAGCCGTGGTGGTGGCGACCAACAACCTGCTCGACAGCCGGCTGGGCCGCGCCATCAGGGCATTGCGCGGCGGTGCGCTGGCGGCCGCGTCTTTTGGGGTGAATACGACGCGCACAAGGATGCTGGCCTTCGTCTATGCGGCAGTTCTGGCCGCCATCGCCGGCTGGCTCTACGCCCATTTGCAGCGCAGCGTGAACCCGACCCCGTTCGGCCTCAACGCCAGCATCGAATACCTGCTGATGGCGGTGCTTGGCGGTGCCGGCCATGTCGGCGGCGCCATTCTCGGCGCGCTGCTGGTCACGGTGATCAACGATCTGTTGCAGGATTTTCTGCCGAAACTGCTGGGCCAGCGCGGCAATTACGAAACCATCGTCTTCGGCATGATATTGCTGGGCGTGTTGCAATTCGCCCGTGAGGGCCTGTGGCCGCATCTGTTTCGCGGGCGCGTGCAACGCCGCGAGGTCGCTGAAACGACGCCGCTGAACCCACGCGCCCGCCCGGTTGGCGGCAGCGCCATCCTGGCGGTTGACCATCTCGAAAAACGCTTCGGTGGGCTGGTCGCGGTCAATGACCTGAGCTTCGCGGTCCGCGCGGGTGAAATCGTCGGGCTGATCGGGCCGAACGGCGCTGGCAAAAGCACCAGCTTCAACCTGATTACCGGCGTCGCCAGCCCATCGGCCGGAACGGTGGCGTTGTTTGGCCAGCCCATCACCGGCCTGCCACCGCCGGCCATTGCGCGCCACGGGATCGCCCGCAGCTTTCAGCATGTGAAGCTGGTGCCCGGCATGTCGGTGATCGAAAACGTCGCGATCGGCGCCCATTTACGTGGGCAGGCCGGTGCGCTTGCCGCGATCTGCCGCCGCGACCGCGCCGAGGAAGCGCGGATTTTCGCCGAAGCCGCGCGGCAACTGGACCGGGTTGGCCTTGCCCAGCTTGCCGACCGCCCCGCCGACAGCCTCGCCCTCGGCCAGCAGCGCGTCGTCGAAATCGCCCGCGCGATGTGCCTCGATCCGGTGCTGCTGCTGCTCGATGAACCCGCCGCCGGCCTGCGCCATGCCGAAAAGGCGGAACTCGCGGCCCTGTTACGGCGCCTGCGCGACGAGAGCATGTCGATCTTGCTGGTCGAGCATGACATGGAGTTCGTAATGGGCCTGGTTGATCGCCTGGTGGTGATGGACTTTGGCACCAAGCTTGCCGAAGGCCCGGCCGAGCAAATCCGCCGCAACCCGGCGGTGATCGAAGCCTATCTGGGGGCTGCATGAGCGTGCTGTCGGTGGAAAAGCTCGCCGTCAGCTACGGCGCCATCCCGGCGGTTGAAGATATTTCCCTGGTTGTGCCCGAGGGCGGGCTGGTGACGGTGATCGGCCCAAACGGCGCCGGCAAATCGACCTTGCTCAACGCCATCATGGGCGTGTTGCCGTCACGTGGCGCGATCCGGTTTCTTGGCCGCGATTTGGGCGGCATGCCGGTCGAAGCCCGCGTCCACCAGGGCATCGCGCTGGTGCCGGAAAAGCGGGAGCTGTTCGCCACTATGTCGGTTGCCGATAATCTGCTGCTCGGCGGCTTCCGCTTTGGGCGACGCCACGCGGGCGATGAGTTGGACCGGGTCTATGGCCTGTTCCCGCGTTTGCGCGAACGCCATCGCCAGCAGGCCGGCACCTTGTCGGGCGGCGAGCGGCAAATGCTGGCGATGGGCCGCGCGATGATGGGCAAGCCGCGCCTGCTAATGCTGGATGAACCGAGCCTTGGCCTCGCGCCGCTAATCGTGCGCGATATTTTCCGCATCATCGCCGATTTGCGGGCAACCGGGGTGGCGATTTTGCTGGTCGAACAGAATGCCCGCGCGGCCTTGCAGGTTGCTGATCGCGGCTATGTGCTGGAAACCGGGCGGGTGACGTTGGAGGGTGATGCCAAGACCCTGGCGGCCGATCCGCGCATTGTGGAGATGTATTTGGGGGCGGCCAGCGGATCGGGCTTACCGTCCCGTTAAGCATTCGCCGGTATCATGGAAGAATGGCGAAGTGCTTGGCAGGCGCGCAGGTGATTTTTCTGGTCTGGCCGCTGACGGTGTTGGCCCAACCTTGTACTCCGCCGGCCCAGCAGATGATGGAAATCATGTTGCCGGGCCGCCCCGGCCTGCCGCGCGGCGCCCAGATGACAATCCAGGTGCCAGTCACAATCTCGCCTGAAACCTGCGCCCCTGCCCCCGCACCAACCGGCGATGCGTTGCATGGCCCGCCGCCGCCACAAGGCACCAGCGTCCTGCATGGCGAACCACGCTTGCCGGCCCCGCAGATCCGTCCAAATTGACTCGGTGGACACGCTTTAGAGTCCTGTTTTCACGACCATCTTTATCCGATCGAATGGGCAAGCCGATCGGATGAAAGCGATTTGGTTGAACCGGGTGCCCCGTAGCCTTATACGACCCAGCATTGGGCAGAGGATATTTTGCGATGGATACCAGCCGACCAGACATTATTCGCCGCCGCGTGAAGATTGACTTTGATGCGGCCCCGTCCGACCCGTGGAGCGTGCGCGGCAAGGCATTCGAAAACATGCTCAACGCGCTGTCATTTCTGTTTCCGGCCGGCGAGAAGTTTTTTATCGACTCGGTGCGCCACTACCTCCCACGAATAACCGACCCCAAGCTTCGCACAGAAGCTGAGCTGTTTATTTTCCAGGAGGTCATGCACACCAAGGAACATGTTCGGTCGAACCAAGTTCTCAAGCAGAGCCATCCCTACGGCGCGACGATCGAGCGGATCGCCGAACGGGTTTTGTGGTTAAACCGGCGCTTGCTACCGCGGGCGAGCCAACTTGCCGTGACCTGCGCGTTGGAACATTTCACCGCCATCCTGGCCGATGCTCTGCTGCGGCAGCAGGACGAGTTCCGCGCCGACGCCGACCCCGCCTTCGCGACCCTGTGGCTGTGGCACGCGGTCGAGGAAACCGAACACAAAGCGGTATGTTTCGATGTCTATCAGCAGGTGTGTGGCAAGGGCTTTTTCAGCTACCTCCAACGGGTAATCATGATGCTCGGGGTGACAGCGGTGTTCGTCACCGTGACGGCGGCGGGCTTTGCCGTGATCGGGCGCCGCAACCGCCGCGCGCAAGCCAACGGCGGCGAATCTAAACCGGCAAGACCCAAGCTGATCGCGCTCGCCCGCTCGATCTCGGGCCAGCTTTATCGCGACTATTTCCGCCGTTCCTTCCATCCCTGGGATCACAACAACATGGATCTGGTCGCCGAATGGAAGGGCCATTATGCCGATCTGGGAATGGTCCCCCAACGGCAGCCTGCAGCCAACCCTGCCGCTATGGCTCCGGCTTCTTGAACGCCAAAAGGTAATACCCAAGCAGCCCGCTGCGCGCGAGCAGCTGCAGGAAACCAATCCCACGCCGTGGCGTGCGCGCGGACCCAACCAAGCTCTGCAAATAGCGGTAGGTCGGCAGCGTGTTGCGGGTGATATTGCGCTCCACCACCGGTATCAGGCCAGCCCGCCGCGCCATCGCCCGATAGCGAGACAGAGTGTACTTCACGTTCAAATTGCCAAACGTCGCGCCGACACCGCCAACATCGCCATCACTGCCGGCCGGACAAAAAGGCCGCAGCAGCCTGGTGGGGACAAAATCCGACAGCACCAGTAATCCGCCCGGCCGCAACACCCGGACGGCGCCCTGAAAGAAGGTCTCCCGGTCAGGAAAATGGAAAACACATTCCACCGCCAGCATCCGGTCAACGCTTGCCGCCTCGAACGGCATCGCGCAGGCATCGCCGAGCTGAAAGGCGACCGAATTGCCCGGTGCCGCCACAACCTGCGCCCGTGCCCGGTCCAGCTGACGCTCCTCGATATTCAGGCCGACCAGGTCCAGCCCGGTAAATCGCTCATTCAATGAGGCGACCGTGCCGCCAAATCCGCAGCCAACATCCAGCACACGTTGGCCGGGCGCGATGTCGGCGAGGCGGCAAAGCTCAATCGTCATCTGTTCGGCGGCGCGGGCGTAATCAGCGGCGTCGCCCACCGCCTGGTTCGGATTTTCCCAATAACCCCAATGCACATGTCGACCAAAACTGGTCTCAACCGTTGCGTTGCCCTTCTCCAGTTCGGACAGCAGGAAGCCGAAATAGGGCAGATTATTCTGCATCAGATATCTTGATCCTCATCAGCTTTTGCAAGCTATTGTCCCCACGCGTTCGAGCGTCAAGCAAACCAGTCCCTTAAGACCCCCTGCCGCCGGATATCCAGGGTCGCGCAATGAAACGCGCCGCCGAACGGGCCATAGGCCAGAAACGGGATCGGCATCGGATCGAAACCCCAATCCTTCAGCGCCTTGTGCAAGGTCGGCTGGCTCGCATCGACCACCACCTTCTTTTCATCCAGCATCAGCACGTTGATGCTGGTCCAGGGGCTGCACATGCTGATCTTGGCCATCAGGTCATCGACCGGATCGGGGCGCGGGGCGATCAGCACGTCCCACTTCTTCAGGATCGGCGGCAGGCGATCGATATCGACATAGTCCGGGTTGACCAGCACCTTGCCTGGCGCGAGCGGCATGAAGCTGCTGTCGATATGCATCGGCTGCGGGCAGATCGACGGGATTTCATGGATACGAAATCCGCGCGGCGCGAGATAGCGCCGCAGCCAATCAATGCCGGCGAGGTTGGTGACATTGCTGCGGGTGACGAACAGATCGTAGCCGCAACGGACGAAATCGGCGGCATCGAACACCGGCTCGAATTCATTGATGATGTAGCGGATCGGCTCACCCTTGGCTGGGATGGTGTAATTCTTGTCGAACAACTCGTCCGGCAATTGCGGCCGGGGCGCCGACGTCCAGCGCGCGCCGGCGTTGAAGTATTCCTTGAATAGCGGGCGATAGGCATCGCCTTCCAGCTGGCGGCTGCGCCAGCAGGTCGGGGTCTCGATGATTTCATCACCGATCACCATGTAGCAGTCGCGCGGGCAGGCGATGCAGAAGCCGGTGGACGACCACAACAAGGTCTTGAACTTCTTGCGGTGATCCATGATTTCCGGCCGACGCACGCGAATGCCCTCGCCTTCCATCAGCGAAATGAACCCGTCGAGTTCCTTTTGCGCCCGTTTGCGCATCCAGCCGGGATAGCGAAACCCCGCGACCAGCCGATGCAGCTTGGCGGTGAAGTTCGGCACGTTGAAGGTCACCGAAACGTGGTACGGCGGCACAACCGCGTTATCCAACCGCCCGACAATCACTTCTTCCAGCTTGCCCCATTCGTCCCAGGAGCTGACCGGGCAATCCACGG
Organism: Acetobacteraceae bacterium; assembly: GCA_014377905.1. Taxonomy (GTDB): domain Bacteria; phylum Pseudomonadota; class Alphaproteobacteria; order Acetobacterales; family Acetobacteraceae; genus CAITOL01. The sequence goes on from JACMOQ010000174.1 coordinate 6,674, forward strand.
TCGTATCGTGCGCAACAAGCGTATCCATTATTCCCCCAATGACGCGGGCGCGATTGCCCCGCGTCGGCTTTCCAGCCAGTACCAGCCCAGCAATCCAGGCAGGCCCAACACAATATCCGGCACCCTTTTGACCAATGACAAGGCGATCGCCGTTTCGGGATCAATCCCCAGCAGATGCCCCAGAACCACGAACCCGCCTTCCTGCACGCCGAGTGCTCCCGGCACCGCAGACGCCGCGCCGCGCAACGCCTGCCCGAGGCTTTCGATGATCGCGGCCGCAAACAGGCTGCCGGGATAGCCCATCGCTGCCAGCGCAATCCAGATTTCCAGCACCCCGACCAACCAAGCCAAAAGATGCAACACAAATGCCCAGGCGACCGCCCAAGGATCGGCCCAGATCGCCCGCAACCCAGCATCCAACCCCAGCGGGCGGCCAGCCGCGGCGCTGCGTGCCAGCAGCGCCAGCAGCCGCGCAATCGTGCGCTCCATCAAATCCACGCCACCCAGGCGCTGAACCAGATAAAACCCGATCAACGCGATTGCGGCGACGCCCAGCCCGCTCAGCACCCAGCCCACCAGCGCCTCGGCGCCCGCGACCTGGGCGAGCAGCAAAGCGCCCATCGCGGCGAACACCGCCTGCCCGCTGGCTTGCAAAAGCAGATCCACCAGGATTGAGGCCCCGGCCAAACCGGCCGGCACGCCCCAGAAGGTGATCAGTCGCACGCCCGCGATATCGCCGCCAACGCTTGCCACTGGCAGCATAACGTTGATTGCCTCACGAATGTAGCGCACCGAAAGATAGGCCGATAGCGGCAACGAAACCTGACGGCGCAGCAATAGCGACCAGCCAGTGCCGCATAAAAACAGGATCAGCAGGCGCACCAGCGTAATGGCCAGCAAGCCCCAGCCAACGGCTGCAAACGCGCCGAAAATCGCGCCGGTGTTGTTGGTCAGCACCAGCCATAACGCCAGACCAAGCCCGCCCAACGTCATCAGGACCACCGCGAGCTTCATCGCGGCGCGCTCAACAGGGGCGATCGCTCCAACATCGGCAGCCTGATAGCGGCGCAGGGGCGTGGCGTCAAAACCCCCGCCAAACCTATTTCATGCAACCGCTGTCGTATCCGGGTATCCTGGCGCGTCTTACGCCCAGGTGCGACACAAGGTGGCACCGACCGCAGGAGCGTCCAAATGCAATACATGCTGTTGATTTACGGAAACGAAGCCGCGATGGCCGCCTCGACTGTCCCGCAAGCCGAGGCTTATGCCCCGTGGATTGCCTATACCAAGGCACTCAAAGATGCGGGCGTCATGGTGGCGGGCGACGCGCTGGCGCCAACCGCGACCGCGACCACGGTGCGCAATCATGGCGGCAAGCGCCAGGTTCAGGACGGCCCGTTCGCCGAAACCAAGGAACAACTGGGCGGCTATTACCTGATCGACGTCGCCGGGCTCGACGCCGCACTCGACTGGGCAGCGAAATGCCCCGGTGCCGCCTATGGCAGCATTGAGGTCCGCCCGGTCGGCATGATGTAAATGGCTGGCGATCAGGCGGCGCGGGATGCGGTGGCGCAAGTCGCCCGGGCATCCTATGGCCGGCTGGTCGCCTGGCTCGCCGCGCGGTCTGGCGATATCGCAACCGCCGAGGATGCCCTGGCGGACGCACTCGGGCGCGCACTCGAAACCTGGCCGCAGGGCGGCGTGCCCGAAAAGCCGGAGGCCTGGCTGATGACTGTGGCCAGACGCCGGTTGATCGACCATGCCCGCCGCCATCGCGTGCGGCGGGAAACGGCGGCAACTCTGGTGCTGCTCGCTGAGGAACGTAACCAGGCGACGCATGCCTTCCCCGATGACAGGTTGAAGCTGCTGTTCGTTTGCGCCCATCCGGCGATCACTTCCGACCTCCACACCAAGCTGATGCTTCAGACCGTGCTCGGCTTGGACGCTGCCACCATCGCGGCGGCGTTTTTGGAACCCCCCGCGACACTGCGGCAAAGCCTGTGGCGGGCGAAAGTGAAAATCCGCGCCGCCGGCATTGGGTTTCATGTGCCCGAAGCGGCCGAGCTGCCGGACCGGCTCGCCGCGGTGCTGGAGGCAATCTATGCCGCCTACGGCACGGGCTGGGACGATTGGGCGGGGCTGCGCGCCGGCCTTGCCGGTGAGGCAATCTGGCTAGCGCGGCTGCTCGCCGAGTTGTTGCCCGATGAGGCCGAGGCGCATGGCCTGCTAGCGCTGCTGCTGTTTATTGAGGCCCGCAAGCCGGCGCGCCGCGATGGGGATGGTGGGTTTGTACCGCTCTCGGCACAGAATACCGCGCTGTGGTCGGTCGATATGCTGGCTGAGGCGGAGGCCAGCCTGCATGTCGCAGCAGCCCTCGCCCGGCCCGGCCGGTTCCAGCTGGAAGCGGCCATCCAGGCCGTGCACGCCGATCGACGCCGGACCGGACGTGTCGATCGGGACAGCATCGCGTTGCTCTATGAAGGGCTTTATGCCACCGCGCCGACCACCGGGGTGGCGGTTGCGCGGGCGGCGGCGGTGGGCGAAGCGCGGGGCACCGAAGCTGCCAGAGCGTTGCTGGGTAAACTTTCACCGGATGCCGTCGCGACCTACCAGCCCTACTGGGTGTTGCGGGCGCATCTCGGGCTGGATCGCGCGGATGCCCTCGCCCGCGCATTGGCACTTACCGCCGATCCGGCGGCACGGGGGCTGCTGATCGAACGTTGGGGTGATGGCTAAGCCAACCGCCAAACCTCACCTTCGGCACTCGCCCGGCCTTCGTCGCGCAGCTTTTCGAGATGGGCGACCACACTGCGTTCGGCCATCCGATGCAGGCGCGGATCGACCTGGGCGTACAGCAGCAAGACCATTTCCCCTGGGGTTTTCGGCCCCGTTGCCAAGCAGGCCAGGATCGCGTCCTCACGTTGGGTGCGATGCACCAGCAATCCGCGCACGAAAGCGTGCGGCCGGGTGATCGGTGGGCCGTGGCCGGGCAGGTACATGGTGTCGTCGGGCCGGGCGAGCAGTTTGCGCAGGCTTTCGAAGTAATGGGTCATGTTGCCGTTGGGCGGGCTGACCACGCTGGTCGACCACGACATCACATGGTCGGCGGAAAACACCACCCCACCTGGACCGGCAAAGCAAATATGGTCAGCTGCATGGCCCGGCGTGTGCAACACAGTCCAGCCGGCAACAACATCGCCTTCGGACAGGCCGACATCGGGCACAAATCGGTCATCCTGCGGGGTGTGCCAGCCATAAACCTTCGCGCCAGTGGCGGCCTTCATCGCCGGCAGGCCGTCGACATGATCGGCGTGGGTGTGGCTGAACAAAATCCGCGCCACGCGGCCGCCGGTCGCCTTCAGCACCACCTGCAAGTGCTCAGCACTTTCCGGGCCGGGGTCGAGCACGGAAAACCCGTCATCGCCCTCAATCAGATAGGTGTTGGTGCCGCGATAGGTCATCGGTCCTGGATTGGGCGCGACGATGCGGGAAATGCCCGGGGCGACCGGCAAGGGCAGGCCGCGCGGTGGTTCGGGTTCGGTCAGGAAGGACATGGCGCGCCTCTCGCGATTTTTTCCATGGTTGCCGCATCGCCGCGGTTTCGGCAACCGCGCCGCCATGCTTCTATGGATGTCAGACATCTCAGGAGCAGGCCATGAAGATTTTTATCTCCGCCGATATCGAAGGCGTTGCCGGCGTGGTGGCGCCCGCGCAAGGCGCGCCGGGAAATGTCGAGTACGAGCGCGCGCGCCGGTTGATGACCGAGGAAGTTAACGCCGCCATCGCCGGCGCCTATGATGGCGGTGCGACCGAGGTGGTGGTCAATGACAGCCATGGTCCGATGATCAACATCTTGCCCGAATTGCTCGACCCGCGTGCCGATCTGATCCTCGGGCGACCGAAGCCGACCTATATGTGCGCCGGCTTGGATAGCAGTTTCGCGGCCGTGTTCTTCACCGGCTATCACAGTGGCGCCGGGCAAAACGGGGTGCTGTCCCATACCGTGAACGGGTTCGCCTTCACTGGCATCCGGGTCAACAAAATCGATTGCGCGGAAGCGACGTTGTACGGCGCCTATGCCGGCAGCCTCGGGGTTCCGGTGGCGCTGCTGACCGGCGATGACCAGCTCCAGCAGCAATGCGCCGCGCTGTTCCCAGGCGCGCAAGTGGCAGTGGTAAAGACCGCGCTGGGCCAGCGCGCGGCGCGGGCGATGTCGCCCACCAACGCCCACGCGCTTATCCGGGCGTCCGCATCGGCCGCGTTGCGGAAGCTCGGCCCCTGCGAGCCCTATGTGATCGGTGCGCCCTATCGGCTGGAGCTTGATCTTTCGAGCGTGGCGCTGGCCGATCTGGTCGCCGGCATTCCGGTCGCGACCCGCATCGCGCCGCGCACCGTGGGCTTCAAGGCGCCGACCATGGCGGGGGTGATCGGCTGGATCGGCGCGGTTGGCGCAATGTCGGCGCAAATGCGGTAGTCACACCCGATGGAGCCGGCCGAATACGCATTGATGGACGAGGCCGAGGGCGCGATGTGGTGGTATCGCGCCCTGCATGCGCGGCTGTCCGATCGGTTGGCCAGAATTGATGGACCGATCCTCGATGCTGGTTGCGGCACTGGCGGCTTGCTGGCGCGGCTTGGGGCGCAGTCGGGGGCACGGTTGGGCGCGGCGGATTTGTATGGGGTGGAATTCGATCAGGATGCTGCGGCGCGGGCGGCTGGGAAATCATCGGCGCGCATCGCCCGTGGCACGGTGAACGCACTGCCGTTTGCCGATGCGCGCTTTGCAGCAGTGGTGTCGGCCGATGTGCTGTGCCACGCAGCGGTCGCGCCCGACACCGCCCTTGCCGAGTTCCACCGCGTATTACGGCCGGGCGGGATGCTGCTGCTGAACCTGCCCGCCTATCAATGGTTGGCATCCGCGCATGATCGTCGGGTGCATAACGCCAGGCGCTACGCGGCCGGCGGGGTGCGCCGCGCCCTTACCACCGCAGGCTTCAGCAATGTTCGTGTGCGCTACTGGAATTTCCTGCTGTTGCCGCTGATGATCCTGCAGCGCAAGCTGCTTGCCAGCGCCGACGATGCCGCATCCGACGTTGCCGCGTTTCCGCCGTGGTTGGATGCGATGCTGTTTGGTGTAACAGAACTGGAGCGCGCGGTGCCCCTGCCATGGCCCGCCGGCGGGTCCATTTTAGCGACCGCCGACCGTGCCTGATTTTTCCAAGGATGTTGCTTTGATGCCAAATTCCGTCGCCGTTCCAACCTGCGGGCTTACCATTGTCGTTCCGGTTTATCGCGGTGCGGCCACGGTCGGGTTGCTGGTCGATGCCTTATCGCGCCTGCATCCCGAAGGCGGGATGGAGGTCATTCTGGTCAATGACGGCAGCCCGGATAATTCTGCCGAGGTGTGCCGCGCCTTGCTCGGCACCACCGACATGCCGGTGGTCTATGTCGAGCACACCCGCAACTTCGGCGAGCATAATGCGGTGATGAGCGGGCTGCGGCTCGCCCGTGGCGCATATGTCATCACCATGGATGACGATCTGCAAAACCCGCCTGAGGAAGTGGTAAAGCTCTATGACCACGCCCGCAACGGCGGCTGGGATGTGGTTTACACCCGCTATGCCAGCAAGAAGCACGCGGTGTGGCGCAATCTCGGCAGCAGGTTCGCCAACCAGGTTGCCGACTGGCTGCTGGACAAGCCAAAAGGGCTTTATCTGTCGTCGTTCCGCTGCATGTCGCACATGGTGGTGCAGAGCGTTACCGCCTATCACGGACCGTACCCGTATGTTGACGGGCTGATCATGCAGGTCACCCAGCGCATCGACAGCGTCGAGGTCTTGCATCTGCCGCGCGCCGAGGGACGGTCGAACTACACCATCACCAGGCTGGTGCGGCTCTGGCTCAACCTTGCCACCAGCTTTTCGCTGGCGCCGCTGCGCATGGCAATTTTCGCCGGCATTGGCATGGCGCTGCTGGGCACAATTGGCGCGGTGGCGACCATTGTGGAGGCACTGACCATCCATGCGACGCCTTCCGGCTGGGCGTCCACCATGACGGTGCTGCTGCTGGTCGCCGGGGTGCAGTCGATTATCCTTGGCGTGATGGGCGAATATCTCGGGCGGACGTTTTTGTCGGCCAATGGCAAGCCGCAGGGCACGGTGCGCATCATTGAACGCAGCCCGAATGCGCGGGGCGCGGCATGACACCGTACTGGCTGTCCCTGGCGGCTGCGATCACCACGACGCTGTTTGGCCAAACCCTGCTGAAAAAGGGCGTCTCGGCCGGGGATTTCGTCGCCCAGCTGTTTCACTGGAGCACGATGCTGGGGCTGATGCTGTACGGGGGCGCGGCAATCCTTTACATCGTGGCGCTGCGCCGCATCCCGATGTCGGTGGCGCTGCCCTGCACGGCGCTTTCCTATTTCTTCGCCGCGGCAATCGGACATTTCATGTTCGGCGAACCGTTCGGATGGATGCATGTCGGTGCGTTGGTGCTGATCACCAGTGGCGTGCTGATGCTGGCCTTTGCAAACTGAGATGATTGACCGCCATGTTCTGCCGATGCTGAGCCGGGTGCTGTCACCGCTGGCGGGCGGGCTGATCCGGCTGGGTGCCACCGCCGACGCAATCACCAGTGTCGGGCTGTGCCTGGGGCTTGCAGCGGCGGGATTAATTGCGGCGGGCCAGTATCAGGCGGGGCTGGCAGCCTTCATCGCCAACCGCCTGTGCGATGGATTGGACGGCGCGGTGGCACGGCGCCTGGGGCCGACCGACCGGGGCGCGTTCATCGATATCGCCGGGGATTTTGTGATTTATGCCGCCCTGCCATTCGGCTTTGCCTTGGCCGATCCGGCCAGCAACGCGCTGGCGGCGGCAGCGCTGCTGTTTGGCTTCATGGGCACCGCGAGCAGCTTCCTCGGCTTTGCCGTCATCGCCGCCAAGCGCGGGATGACCAGTGCCGCTTACCCGACCAAAGGCTTTTACTACCTCGGCGGGCTGACCGAGGGCAGCGAGACGATCGGGTTTTTCGTCGCGGTTTGCTTGTGGCCGGGCTGGTTTGGGCCGCTGGCTTGGGGCTTTGGGGGGCTATGCGCGCTTACCACGGTGACCCGCTGGGTTGGTGGGATCGCAGCGTTTAAGCCGACGCCACCACCGCGTGATCGCTTCTGACAGGCGAGGCGATCACGCGTTGGTCATTGTTTCCGATCATGAGGAGGATATGATCGGATGCTGATCCAGCCCCGCCGCCTGGTGATTGAACAGCTCCCGGTAAATCCCGCCGCGCCGCATCAACTCATCATGGGTGCCTTCTTCCACCACCCGGCCCCGGTCGAACACCAGGATGCGGTCCATTGTGCGCACCGTGGATAGCCGATGCGCGATAACGATGCTGGTGCGGTCACGCATCAAGTCCTGCATCGCCTCCTGGATCAGGACCTCGGAATGGCTATCCAGGCTCGATGTTGCCTCGTCCAAAATCAGGATCGGCGCATTGGCAAGGAAGGCGCGGGCGAGCGCGACCCGCTGGCGTTCACCGCCTGACAGTTTCACCCCGCGTTCACCGACCATCGTTGCGTAACCGCGCGGCAGGGACATAATGAAATCATGCGCGCGGGCTTGTTTCGCTGCCAATTCGATCTCGGCCTGGCTGGCAGTGGGGCGGGCATAGGCGATATTTTCGGCCAGGCTGCGATGGAAAAGCAACGGTTCCTGCGCCACCATGGCGATCCGGGCCCGCAGGCTGGCCTGGGTTGCGTCCGCAATCGGTTGTCCGTCGATGAGGATCTGTCCCGCTGTTGTATCATAAAGCCGCTGGATAAGCTTGACGAAAGTGGTCTTGCCCGACCCGGAATGGCCCACCAGCCCGATGCGTTCACCGGCCGCGATCGTGAGCGAGAGATGATCGTAAAGCGGCGTCGTATGGCCGCCATAGCGGAACGTGACATCGTCAAAGCGGATCTCGCCCCGTGGAACCTGCAAGATCGTGGCGCCAGGGCGATCACTGACCGAAACGGCTTCGCTGTGCAGCGCGACCATTTCATCCATATCGTTGACGCAGCGTTGCAGGTTCGAAATCTGGTGCCCGACTTCGCGGAGATAGCCATGCACAACAAAGTACGCGGTGAGTACAAAGGTCACATCGCCTGGGGTGGCGGCCCCCTGCCACCATTCGAACAGCACCGCGCCGACAATCATCGTGCGCAACACCAGCAAGGCCGCCATTTGCGCGGTGCCGCTGTTGGTGCCGCGGGTCCAGTTCCGTTTGGTTCGGCGCTGCCATTTCGTCAGTACCCCGGACAGCACCGCATCTTCGCGGTCTTCGGCGGCGAAGCCTTTCACCACCGCGTTGCAACTGATCGCGTCTGACAGCGCGCCGCCGATCCGGCTATCCCAACGATTAGACAGCCGGGCAGCGGGTGCAACGTAAAATATCGTGGTTGTAACGGCAAGAATCAGGAACAAAATCGCGCCAACCAGCACGATCACCCCCATCATCGGCCAGCGCA
>JACMOQ010000175.1 GCA_014377905.1 Acetobacteraceae bacterium
CTGCGCGCACCCCGGCCTGAACGGCATGCGACGCGGCAAGCAGCGCCTTTGACGGTACGCACCCGCTGTTGAGGCAGTCGCCCCCCATGCGCGCGCGTTCGATCAGCACGACCCGCAAGCCAAGCTGGGCGGCGACGGCAGTGACCGACAGGCCGGCCGCACCTGCGCCGATCACGGCAAGGTCGAACTCAGCCACGATCTTGCTTCCACCAGCGCCAGGCGATCGGCACCAGAGAAAGTACCGCCAACGCCATCAGCGGGCCGAACACAATCGGGCTGAAAATGATACCAAGGTCCGGCGTTTGTCCGGCGGCCAGAATGGCGCCAACCCCCGCGCCAAAGCTGGCGAAGATGGTGGTAGCGGGAATGATCCCAAGTGCTGTCCCGGCGGCAAAATCGCGCAACCGCATCCCGCTCATCGATGCCGCCAGATTGATCAACCAGAACGGCACCACCGGGATCAGCCCCAGACTTACCACATAAAGAAATCCGTCCCGCTCCAATCCCGGACGCAAGCGTTCCATCAACGCGCCGATCCGCTTGGTAAGCATGGATCGCAATGCGCCCCGCGCGAGCACGAACAGCAGACTTGCCCCGAGTGTCGCACCGACGACCGCGAGCGCCGCGCCGACCACCACCCCGAACAGCAGTCCGCCGGCAACGGTGATAATGGCAGCCCCCGGAAAAGACGCGGCCACCGCGATCGCATAAAGCAGCACAAAACCCGCCCCGCTGATGATCGGTTGGGTTGCAACAATGTCGCGCAACTCCGCCTGCCGCGACGCCAATATCTGCCAGGACAGCATGGACGGCACGCCGAGTGCGTAGCCGGCGACCAGCAGCGACGCCAGCAGAAAAATCGGCCAATAGGGCTTGATCACGTTCACCCCCTCACTCTCCGATGCCTAACGCCGCCACCCCACAATTGAGGCCGAACACTGAGCCGCCTATAGACCGCGGCGTTCCCCGACCCGCAATTGGCGGCGCCGGGTTTTTTCGCCTGCGAGGTAAATGCGCAGGCCCCTATACCGAGTCTGGAGAGAAGTCGTGAAGCGCACCTATCAACCTTCGAAACTGGTCCGCAAGCATCGTCACGGCTTTCGCACCCGCATGGCAACTGTCGGCGGCCGCAAAGTGTTGGCCAATCGCCGCGCCAAAGGCCGCAAGAAGCTTTCCGCCTAAGCAGCGACCGGAAGCCGCTGATGTCCGCGGCATTTAAAGCATCACCTTGCCCCACTTTGCAACGGCGCGCCGAATTTCTGTGTGTTGCGGCAAAGGGACGCAAAGCGCCAGTACACGGCTTGGTTTTGCAAGCCCTGCCGCGTGACGACACAGGCCCTGCCCGGTTTGGTTTCACTGTCACCAAGAAAGTCGGCAATGCCGTGGTGCGCAACCGCACGCGGCGCCGGCTGAAGGAAGCCGCAAGGCTGTTGTTCGCGGCAAGCCCGATGATCGGGGTCGACCTGGTGCTGATCGGGCGCGACGCGACCCGGGGACGCGATTTTCTTGATCTGCAGGACGATATCAGGCGCGCGATGCGCAAAGTTGGCGTGGCGTGAGCTTGGCAGTGAACGTCTTGCGCGGCGTGGTTCAGACCTATCGGTATACGCTGCGCGGGGTAATTGGTGCCAATTGCCGATTTGAACCGAGTTGCAGCGAATACGCTCTGCAAGCGCTCGCCTGCCACGGCGCGCTCACCGGCAGCACCCTCTCGGCGCGGCGTATTCTGCGCTGCAATCCCTGGAACGATGGCGGCTTCGATCCCGTGCCCCCACCCTCTCGCGAACGGACCACCTAGTAATCATGGACCAGAAGCGCCTGTTCCTGGCAATCGCCCTCTCGATCGCCATCCTGTTCGGCTTTCAAATGCTGTTGCCCAAGCCAATACAGGTGCCGCAGGACCCGGCCGTCGCCTCGACGCAGGCTGGGGCCCCCACCGTACGCCCGGCAACGCCCACCGAAGTGGCGAGTGCGGTGCCCAAGGCCGTACCGCGCCTGAAGATCGCCGCCCCGCGCCTGACCGGCAGTGTCAGCCTGCTCGGCGCCCGCATCGACGATGTGGTGCTGACCGAATACCGCGAAACCATTGATCCCAAATCGCCCAATGTGCGCATTCTGGAACCGCGCTCGGAAGCCCAGCCCTATTACGTGCAGTTCGGCTGGTCAGCTCCACCCGACAGCAAGATCATCGTGCCCGACAACGCCACGATCTGGACCGGCGCGGGCGAAATCGGGCCAGGCAAGACCGGCAAGCTGACCTGGGATAACGGCGCCGGCTTGATGTTCGGCATCGAAATCGGGCTTGACGTCGATTTCATGTTCACCATCAAGCAGACCGTCCACAACGCCGCCGGCGCCCCTGCCCAGCTGTTCCCATGGGCGCGCATCCGCCGCGATTATGCGCCCGAGGTCTCCGGCTACTACGTGCTGCATGAAGGCATGATCGGCGTGCTGGATGGCCGTCTCAAGGAAGTCACCTACGCCAGCGCCAAATCGGACGGAGAGAAAAAAGGCGGCATCGCCCTTGAAAGCACCGGCGCCGGCGGCTGGATGGGGATCACCGACAAATACTGGCTGATCGCGCTGATTCCCGACCAGACCGCATCCCTGGCCACCAGCTTCCGCCACGTCAAGGAAGCCGGCAGTGACCGCTACCAGGTTGATTTCGCATCCAAGGACCCGTCGGTAGTGGCCCCCGGTGGCGACACCAGCCTGACCACCAAGCTGTTCGCCGGCGCCAAGATCGTCAAACTGCTTGCCCACTACGAACAAGCCGAGAAAATCCCCAATTTCGACAAGGCGGTCGACTGGGGCTGGTTTGAATTGCTGACCAAGCCGATTTTCTATGCCATCGACTGGCTCTATTCCGTTCTGGGCAATTTCGGCGTGGCGATTTTGGTGTTCACCGCCTTCGTGAAGGCGCTGTTCTTCCCGCTTGCCAACAAATCCTACCGGTCGATGAGCAAAATGAAGCTGCTCGGCCCAAAAATGACCGAACTGCGCGAGACCTTCAAAGACCAGCCCGCCGAGCTGCAAAAAGGCATGATGGAGCTGTACAAGCGGGAAAAAGTGAACCCCGCAAGCGGCTGTCTGCCCTTGTTGATCCAAATCCCGGTGTTCTTTTCGCTGTATAAGGTGATCTTTGTTACCATCGAAATGCGCCAGGCGCCGTTCTTCGGCTGGATCCGCGATTTGTCCGCGGTCGATCCGACCAATATTTTCAATCTGTTCGGGCTGATCCCGTACGATCCCGGGGTCCTGTCACCTTATCTGCACATGGGCATCTGGCCGCTGATCATGGGCATCACCATGTTCCTGCAGCAAAAGCTGAATCCGCCACCGCCAGACCCGATGCAGGCCAAATTGTTCCAGTTCATGCCAATCATGTTCACTTTCATGATGGCGGGATTTCCGGCAGGATTGGTGATCTACTGGTCGTGGAACAACACCCTGACGATGGCCCAGCAATGGTACATCATGCGGCAAACTTCTCTCAGCAAGCCTGGGGCTTCGCTCACCAAACCGGGGACAAAATCCTGACCCAGGATGAGGAAGACCTCGCTGCGGCACTTGAATACGGTCGCAAGCTGTTCGCTGCCGAATGCCGGTTCTTCCACGGTGCACAAAATCAGGACCAGCTGCCACCGTCGGAGCTTCCGGAGATCGCTTTTGCCGGCCGTTCCAACGTGGGCAAGTCGTCGCTGGTCAACGCGTTGACCGGGCATCGCGCACTCGCGCGGGCATCGAACACGCCCGGCCGCACCAAGCAGCTAAACTTCTTCAACCTCGATGACCGATTGGGCATGGTTGACATGCCGGGATACGGCTACGCCCAGGCGGCCAAAGCGGTGAAGCGCGACTGGCAAGGGCTGATGTTCGACTTCCTGCGCGGCCGGCCGACCTTGCGCCGGGTGGTGCTGCTGCTCGACGCGCGAATCCCGTTCAAGGACAGCGACCATGCGGTGATGAAGCTGCTCGATCGCGCCGCGGTTACCTATCAACTGGTGCTGACCAAGGCTGACGCGGTGAAGCCGGCGGGCCTTGCGACCAAGCTTGCTCTGACCGAGGCGGTGGCCCGACGCCACGCGGCGGCCTACCCGTTCGTACTGGTGACATCGTCGGAAACCGGCGCTGGCATGGCAGAATTGCGAGCGTCGCTTGGCGAACTGGCGTTGCCGGCCCGCGCTTGACCGGCTTGCCCGCGATGGGCAAAACCGCCCGGCCAGTTTAAACGGGACCCAGAACATGACCGAGACATCGCCCGCAGCTACAACCGCTGCCCAGGAACAAGCCCGCATCCTGGCCCAGGCTTTGCCGTTCCTGCGTCGTTATGCCGGTGCGACGATCGTGGTGAAATACGGCGGCCACGCGATGGGCGAAGAACATCTGGCCGCAAGCTTCGGCGCCGATATCGCCCTGCTCAAGCAGGTCGGGTTGAACCCGGTGGTGGTCCATGGCGGCGGGCCGCAAATCAATGCGATGCTGAAGCGGCTGGACCTGAAATCCAATTTCATCGATGGCTTGCGGGTCACCGATGCGGCAATGGTTGAAGTGGTCGAGATGGTGCTCGCCGGCACCGTCAACAAGCATGTCGCAGGCCTGATCAATCGCGCTGGCGCGTTGGCGGTGGGGATTTGCGGCAAGGATGGTGGGATGATCCGCGCGACCAAACTGCGCCGGACCAAGATCGATCCCGGCAGCCATATCGAACAGGTGCTCGATCTCGGCTTTGTCGGCGAACCGGCGCATGTCGATGTACGGGTCATTCATGCGTTGACCGGCGCTGGGCTAATCCCGGTGATCGCCCCGGTTGGCGTTGGCGATGACGGGCAAACCTATAACATCAATGCCGACACCGTGGCCGGCGCGATCGCCGGCGCGCTCGGCGCCACCCGCCTGCTCATGCTGACCGACGTGCCAGGGGTGCTTGACGCTGATAAAAAGCTGATCCCGGAACTGACCATTGCTCAGGTCAAGGAAGGCATTGACAGCGGCATGATCAGTGGCGGCATGATTCCGAAAGTGGAAAACTGCGTCGATGCGGTGCGCCAGGGGGTCAAAGGCGCGGTGATCCTGGATGGACGGCAGAAACATGCGTGTTTGTTGGAGCTGCTAACCCAGGGTGGGTATGGAACGATTATTCGGGCCTAGCACGTGCTACGCTAGTCAGTAACGACATCGATGGATGGGATTATGGCCCCACAACGCACGAATACGGCGAGCTACGAGGGTAATTTCTATGGTTGGGCGAACGAACAGGCTGGGCTGTTGCGCGCCGGCCGGCTTGCAGAGGCCGACATCGCCCATATCGCCGGGGAAATCGAAACCATCGGCAAAAGCGAGAAGCGCGAGCTGATCAGCCGGCTTACCGTGCTGTTGCAGCATTTGCTGAAATGGCAATATCAGCCAATGCTCCATGGCCAATTCTGGCGGGCCACAATCCGTATTCAGCGGCGCGATCTGACCGTGCATCTGGATGATAATCCAAGCCTGAAATCAATCCTGCCGCACGCGATCGCACAGGCTTACGGGAACGCGCTCATCGGGGCGGAAGCGGAAACTGGCCTGCCGGAAGCGATTTTCCCACCGCTTTGTCCGTGGACGTTTGAGCGATTGATGGATTCGGGCTTCTGGCCAGAGCAGTGATGAACCCGGGCGCGTCCTGCACTTATCCGTAACCTTCCGGTGTTACGTTGACCCGTTCAGCCCCCGGGCGTAAGCATCTTCCCACGTTTTTTCGAGGAGTCCCGCCCGCTATGTCTGATGTTCGTGAAGCTTTGATGGTCGGGCGCGGCTCCACCGGAAAACCGGTCGCTCGCCCGCTCAGCCCGCATTTGCAAGTCTATCGTCTGCCGCTGACGGCAATTCTGTCGTTCAGCCATCGCATTACCGGCATAGCTCTGTCGGTTGGCACTTTTGTGCTGGTGTGGTGGCTGGTCGCGGCGGCAACCTCCGATGCGTCTTATGCCACTGTCTCGTGGTTCCTGCGCTCGCCGATCGGTTATCTCGCGCTGTTCGGTTGGTCGGCGGCGCTGTGGTATCATTTCTGCAACGGGCTTCGCCATCTGGCTTGGGATTTTGGGCACGGATTTGAACTTAGCCAGTCACGCGCCAGCAATCGGATGGTGCTGATCGGCACAGCTTTATTCACCGTGCTCACCTGGGTCATCGGCCTCGCGGCGCAATAAGGGGCAACATTATGGCAAATCCAAACAAGGTCGATGTCGCGGTGATGCGCTCAATGCTCAGCCGCGCCCGCGGGCTTGGCTCGGCGAAATCCGGCACCGCACATTGGTGGGCGCAACGCGTGACGGCGATCGCGCTGATCCCACTTGCGGTCTGGTTCGTCGCCACCATCATTCAGTTATCGCATCAGCCGCGTGCGGCAGTCGGGCATTGGATGGCCAGCCCCATCCACGCCGCCCTGCTGCTGGCGCTGCTGGCGGCGATGTTTCACCACATGCAGCTTGGGCTGGCGGTGGTGATCGAAGATTACGTTCCTGCCCACCGCCCCAAGGTCGCAATTTTGCTGCTGGTCCGGGCGGCGTCCGCAGTGCTGTTTCTGGCTTCCGCCATTTCTGTTGTCCGCCTCGCCGTAGCCGGCTGACGCGATTTTACTGGATGCGATTCCTATGAATGCGATCTCCAAACCATCCCTCGGCGCTTATAATATCGTTGATCACACCTATGATGTGGTCGTGGTCGGCGCCGGCGGATCGGGCCTTCGCGCCACCCTCGGCATGGGGGCGGCAGGCCTCAAGACCGCCTGCATCACTAAAGTCTTCCCCACCAGGAGCCATACCGTTGCAGCGCAGGGCGGCATTGGCGCGGCGCTTGGCAATATGGGCGAAGATGACTGGCGCTGGCACATGTACGACACCGTCAAGGGGTCGGACTGGCTCGGCGATCAGGACGCAATCGAATATATGTGCCGCGAAGCCATCCCGGCGGTGTACGAGCTCGAACATTTTGGCGTGCCGTTCAGCCGTACTGAAGACGGCCGCATTTATCAGCGCCCGTTCGGCGGCCACATGACCGAGTATGGCAAGGCCCCCGCAATGCGCGCCTGTGCGGCAGCCGACCGCACCGGGCATGCCATTCTGCACACGCTGTATCAGCAGAGCTTGAAGCACGAGGTCGAATTCTTCGTTGAATACTTCGCGCTTGACCTCATCATGGACGAAGACGGCGCCTGCCGCGGTGTGATGGCCTGGTGCCTCGAAGACGGCTCAATGCACCGCTTCCGTGCGCAAACCGTGGTGATGGCAACCGGCGGCTATGGCCGGGCCTATATGTCCTGCACCTCCGCCCACACCTGCACCGGGGACGGCAACGCCATGGTGCTACGTGCCGGCCTACCCAACCAGGACATGGAATTCGTCCAGTTCCACCCAACCGGCATCTTCCCGGCCGGCTGCCTGATTACCGAGGGCGCGCGCGGCGAAGGCGGCTACCTGACCAATTCGGAAGGCGAGCGCTTTATGGAGCGTTACGCGCCGACCGCGAAGGACCTCGCCAGCCGCGACGTGGTTTCGCGGTCGATGACGCTCGAAATCAATGCCGGGCGTGGCTGTGGGCCGAACAAAGACCACATCATGCTCCATCTCGAACATCTCGGCGCCGACATCCTGCATGAACGTCTGCCAGGGATTTCCGAGACCGCGCGGGTGTTCGCAGGTGTCGACTTGACCAAGGACCCGATCCCGGTGCTACCGACCGTCCATTACAACATGGGCGGCATCCCGACCAATTTGCACACCGAAGTCTTGCGCCCGACCAAGGACAATCCCGACGCCACCGTCCCCGGCCTAATGGCGGTGGGGGAGGCCGCTTGCGTGTCGGTCCATGGTGCCAACCGGCTCGGTACTAATTCGTTGCTCGATCTGGTTGTCTTGGGCCGTGCCGCCGGGATGCGCGCCGCCGATATTATCAAGCCTGGAGCATCGCAGCGGCCGCTGCCGGCACGCGCAGGGGAAGCGTCCCTCGACCGGCTCGACGCCGCCCGCCACGCCAAGGGCGGCACCAAGGTCGCCGAACTGCGCGAAAGCATGCAGCGCACC